>JBAXLV010000033.1:0-10603 GCA_037134635.1 Alcaligenaceae bacterium | reverse complement strand
GTCGCAACCCACAATAGGTTTGACGCCGGCTGCCCGCGCGGCTTTATAAAACTTGATCAAACCAAACACATTTGAGAGGTCAGTCAGGGCCACCGCTGGCTGCCCTTGCGCGACCGAGCGCTCGATCAGATCTGATATGCGCAAAATGCCATCCACCACCGAAAATTCAGAGTGAACACGCAAATGTACAAAAGGGGAAGGCAGCCCAACTTTATTCATAGTAGGATTGTACCTATTCCAATGTATGCCTGACCGTTTTTATCAAATGCCGCCAGAGGCCTGCACCGAGTCAGTTTAAACAGGAAAATTGCATGAAATGGTTCGTTCTATTTATTTGGCTTGGGTCGATCTTGTTTGCCCACTTTCGAGGCAAAGTGCGACTCCCCTTGGGACGCCAACTCCTTGATCATTCAATACTTTTAGCGCCGACGAACGCGTTCATGGTGCTCAATTCGGCCGTACCGACTACGCCTTACCTGGCGACCGACCAGATCCCGGCGTTGAAGTTACTGCAAGACAACTGGGAGACAATTCGAGACGAAGCCGTGCATTTAGCGACCTTACGGGCGATTAAAGCCCCTGAACTGCACAATGACATTGGCTTTAACTCATTTTTTAAGTACGGCTGGAAGCGTTTTTACCTGAAATGGTATGACGCCAAACACCCCTCGGCCGAAGCCCTGTGTCCCAAAACCGTGGCCTTGCTCAACCAAATTCCCTGTGTCAAGGCCGCCATGTTTGCCGAGCTACCACCCGGCGGACAATTGAACCCTCACCGGGATCCGTTTGCAGGATCGTTGCGCTATCACTTAGGCTTGGTCACCCCGAACCATGACATGTGTTACATCGATGTTGACGGACTTCGCTACAGTTGGCGCGATGGGGCAGACGTCATCTTTGACGAAACTTACGTGCACGAAGCCTATAACCGAACACTTGAAAATCGCATCATTTTGTTTTGCGATATTGAACGTCCACTTAAATGGACGTGGGCTAAACGCTTTAATCACTGGTTTGGACGCGTCTTAATGTCTGCCGCCAGTTCGCCCAACGAAGCCACAGATCAAACAGGGTTTATCAACAAGCTCACCCACTACCACTGGCAACTCGATCAAAAACGACGTGCCTTCAAGAAAGCCAATCGTGTGTTGTACAAATACACAAAATTCGGTCTGATTGCGCTGGCAA
The DNA here is from genome assembly GCA_037134635.1 of Alcaligenaceae bacterium. Lineage (GTDB taxonomy): Bacteria > Pseudomonadota > Gammaproteobacteria > Burkholderiales > Burkholderiaceae_B > Zwartia. The sequence continues at coordinate 9,415 of JBAXLV010000033.1, read as the reverse complement.
TTTATCTATTTATAACGTGGTAACTAGCGTTGCATTGAGTCAAACGCCTTTTGCAGGCGCTTGACCGATACCGGCATCGGGGTGCGCAACTCCTGCGCAAACAAGGCTACCCGAAGCTCTTCAAGCAACCAGCGAAACTCATCGAGCCCTTGATCAGGTGCACCTTTCAAGGCGCTGCGCGCTCGCGCATACTGCGCAAGCAACGGCGCCATCTCGGACATCAAACGGGCGTCACGTGCGGGGTCTGTACGTAACTTATCGATGCGAGCAATCGTAGCCTTCAGGTAACGCGGAAAGTGACCAAGCTGCGAGTCAGGCGTCTGCGCAATAAATTTCGCTGACACTAATTGCGCCAATTGAGATTGGATATCTTGATGCGCAGCGACACTGGTTTTTGCCTGCGGTAATTTGCGCATCGCAGCGCTCCACTGCTCAAGGATCGCAACCGCTGTTCGTGCGACTTCTTGAGCAAGCAGCCCAATTTTCAACTTACCTTCCTGTCGACGCAATTCAAACGCCTGCGCGTCTAGCGGCCATGGCTCTGACAAACAGGCGCGGTCAATCGCGCAATCAATAATCTGATCACGTAACTGCTCTTGTGTACCGAGTGTCAGATACAGCATGCCCAACTTGGTGAGGTCGTGGAGGTTTTTTTCTAGAAACTTAACTTGCTCTCGCAAGGCGATTTTGAACAGGCGTCGCAAACCTTGTTGATGCGCCTGTTTCGCCGTTTGTGGATCATCGAACACATCAAGGGCACAGTTTGCGCCACGATCCACCAGAGCGGGATACCCGACGACCGTTTGATTCTTGCGACGAATTTCGAGCAGCTCAGGCAAAGCACCAAAACTCCAGTCAACAATATCCTCTTGTGACAAAACACTCGCAATATCTTGATCCCGTGTGGCTAACTGCTGAAAAGTTGCTTGGGCTTGCTTGCCAAACTCGGCTTTAAGTTGCGCGAGGTTACGGCCTGCACCCAACATGCGGCCATGTTCATCGATCACCTTAAACGACATAAACAAATGTGCGGGCAAGGTTTCAGATTTGAAGTCTGTCAGAAGCGGTCGCAGCTTGAGCTGCAACCACATGTCTTGAATAATGGCTTCACTGAGCGAGCATTCTGGTGTTGCAAGTTGTTCAAACCAACGTTCATAAAACCCGGCGGCATACTCAGGCAAAGGCACACAGTGTCGGCGAATTTTTTGCGGTAACGACTTCAGCAGCATCTGTACTTTTTCTTTAAGCATTCCTGGCACTAACCACTCGCAACGATCTGCTTCAACCTGGTTCAAAAAGTACAAGGGAACCGCCAAGGTGATTCCATCGCGCGGAGAACCGGGTTCAAAGTGATAGTCAAGCGCCAGGCGCGTGCCCTGCCACTCAAGAAACTTAGGAAACACGTCGGTTGTGACGCCCGCAGCTTCGTGGCGCATCAGCGCTTCGCGCGTTAAAAGTAGAGCTTGCGCCTGTTCTTTTGGCAAGCCTCTTACCCAATGCTCTAGCGACGCGAGCTGATGGATATCACTCGGCAATAGGCGATCGTAAAAAGCCTGAATCAAGCCATCATCCACCAAAATATCGGGACGCCTGGTTTGATGTTCAAGATGTTCAATTTGGGCAATCAATTTGCGATTATGTGAAATAAACGGCAGTGAACTATCGATGTCACTTGTGACCAAGGCCTGCAGAATGAAGATCATCCGGGCCTCGGCAGGTGCGATCGGTCCGTAATGCACCCGTCGACCAGAATAGACCGTCAAACCATACAACGTGCCTTTTTCATTTGCGACGACTTGCCCAAGTTTTTTCTCCCAGCGTATGTCGCTCCATGAGCGTTTAATCAAATGCTTGGCAACTTTCTCAACCCACAGCGGATCAATTTTAGCGACACAACGCGCATAGACTTTGCTGGTGTCCACCAACTCGGCAGCCATGATCCACTTACCCGCTTTTTTAATCAATCGAGATCCTGGGTGAATCCAAAACCGCAGTTCGCGGGCACCCATGAAATGACCCGCCTCGTCAGATTGCAAGCCCAGATTACCGAGCAAGCCCGACATCAACGCGACGTGCAACTGCTCATAGGTAGCTTCACTTGGATTTAAGCGCCACCCCTGTTCGCCAGCCAGCGCCAATAGCTGGCGGTGAATATCATGCCACTCACGCAAACGCACCGGCGACAAAAATTGTTGGCGCAGCTGCGCCACGAGTTTTCGCTGCGAAGCCTTGTGCTCGACCTGTTCGTGATACCAGCGCCATAACTTGATATACGAGATAAATTCAGACTTGTCGTCGGCAAACTTAGCATGCGCGAGTTCAGCCGCTTCGCGCGCTTGCATCGGCCGATCGCGCGGGTCTTGTACCGAAAGGGCTGCTGCAATGATCAACATTTCAGTCAGGCAATTTTGCTCACGTGCCGCAAGAATCATACGACCAATACGCGGGTCGACAGGTAGCTTTGCCAAGGCTTGCCCGGTTGCGGTCAAATCGCTGACGCCGCTCGATTCTGCGTCAATCGCGCCAAGCTCTTGCAACAGATGATAGCCATCGGCAATGGCCCGCCCTGAAGGGGGATCCACAAATGGGAACTCTTCAATTTCAACCAGTCGCAATGCCTTCATGCGCAGGATGACACCCGCCAGCGAAGAGCGCAGAATCTCTGGGTCGGTAAAGGCAGCGCGTTCTTTAAAATCTTTTTCATCGTAAAGACGAATACAAACGCCGGGACCCAAACGACCACAACGCCCCGCCCGCTGATTTGCAGAGGCCTGGCTAATGGGCTCAATACGCAGTTGCTCTACTTTATTGCGCCATGAGTATCGTTTGACGCGCGCCAACCCGGTATCGATAACAAAACGAATACCTGGAACGGTTAACGATGTTTCAGCGACATTGGTCGCCAAAATGATGCGTCGGGCATTTGTTCGAGGTGCAAAAATTTCTTCTTGCTCTGACTGCGACAAGCGTGCGTACAACGGGAGTACTTGCGTGCCAGGCGGGTGGTGCTTGCGCAGCGCTTCAGAGGCTTCGCGGATTTCGCGCTCGCCAGGCAAAAACACCAAGATATCGCCAGCTCCCACCCGTGCGCACTCATCCACAGCCTCGACCATGGCATTGATCAGATCCCGTTCTTCGTCACGCGCCAGACCACGCTCCGTTTGCCCTGCCGATGGACCCGGACTAGCGCCGCCTACCTCAGCATCGGGCTCACCGATTGGGCGATAGCGGATATCAACGGGATAGAGTCGCCCTGAGACTTCAATGACCGGGGCTGGACGACCCTCGGCATCTGCGAAATGTTTGGCGAAGCGTGAGGCGTCAATCGTGGCCGAAGTAATGATCAGCTTGAGATTTGGACGACGAGGCAAGAGTTGCCTGAGGTACCCCAATAAAAAGTCGATGTTCAGACTGCGCTCATGCGCCTCATCAATAATGATGGTGTCGTAACGACGCAGCAGAGGGTCTCGTTGAGACTCGGCAAGCAAAATACCATCGGTCATCAACTTGATTGCGGTTTGAGCGCTGCTACGGTCTTGAAACCTGACTTGATAGCCTACCCAGTCGCCCAAGGGCGTCTTGAGTTCATCAGCGATGCGGCGGGCCACTGAACTGGCGGCGAGTCGACGTGGCTGCGTATGGCCGATCATCTGCTTTAAGCCCCGACCCAACTCAAGACAAATTTTGGGAAGCTGAGTGGTTTTGCCCGAGCCCGTCTCGCCGCTGACAATCACAACCTGGTGCGCGACGATCGCCCGCGCGATCTCTTCTCGCCGGGCGCTGACCGGAAGATCTTCTGGATAAACGATCTGAGGAGGCTGACGTGGGGAAATGACAACGCTTTCAGGGGTTATTCTTGGCGTTATTCCCGCGTCAGGCTTTGATTGAGACATATTTTCGGATCCGGACACGATCGCATTATAAAATTTATCTTCATCTTTCACAGCACCAAGAGGTTTTCAACACAACCCGCCATGTCCGACACAGCCGACCAAGAAACCGTATCCGCCCAAGAAGCTCCTGAATTTGCCGCCGCTCAGTTTGTGCGCTGGTTTCGAGAAGTGGCCCCCTACGTCCACGCGTTCAGAGGAAAAACCTTTGTGGTCGCCTTTGGCGGAGAGCTTGTTCAGGCAAATGTTTTAAATACGCTGGTTCAAGACCTTTCGCTGCTCTCGGCGCTTGGCATCAAACTGGTCCTGGTGCATGGTTCACGTCCGCAGGTCAATGAGCAACTACGTTTAAAAGGCTTTGAGCAACAATTTGACCGGGGTCGTGCACCGATGGACGCCAACGCGCTTGAGTGTGCAAAAGAGGCTGCAGGCGAAATCCGCTTAGATATCGAAGCTGCATTTAGTCAAGGGTTGCCCAATACGCCGATGTCGCATGCCCAGATTCGCGTGTTATCGGGCAACTTTGTCACTGCGCGTCCCACCGGCATTATTGATGGGATCGACTACCAGCATACCGGTCAAGTGCGCAAAATCGACGTCGATGCGCTGCGCTTCGCCATCGAGCGAGGTTCAATCGTCTTGCTCTCACCGCTTGGATTCTCACCCACCGGCGACGCCTTTAATTTGTCGATGGAAGAGCTCGCAACAAGCGTAGCCACGGCCCTACGTGCTGAGAAGCTGATCTTCTTGACAGAAACGCCCGGCGTCATCTCACCAGATGGCACGGTCGACACTGAACTTGCGCGGCTAGACGCGGATGCCTTGCTAGCCGAAGGCTCGATTGACCCCGACGCGGCGTTTTATCTTCAGTACGCGTCGCGCGCGGTCAAACGTGGCGTCACACGCGCCCATCTCATTCCCTTCTCGATGGATGGCGTGGTGTTGCTTGAAATCTTTACCCATGATGGCGTGGGCACCATGGTGGTCGAAGATACCCTTGACGATCTGCGTCCCGCCACAATTGATGACGTCGGTGCGCTGTTGCAACTGATTGAACCGCTTGAGCTTGACGGCACCCTGTTGCCGCGCGGTCGTGCCGTTATTGAACGCGAAGTTGAAAACTTTACGGTGCTTGAGCACGACGGTGTGATTTACGGGTGCGCCACTTTAAATGATTTCCCAACCGACCAAATGGCTGAAATGGGCTGTCTGATTGTGCACCCCGAGTGGCAAGGCACCGGCGAGGGTGAGATCTTGCTGCGTCATATGGAGTCACGCGCCCGTGGGCATGGCGCAAAGCGTCTATTTGTTCTCACAACACGCACCTCACATTGGTTTATTAAACGCGGGTTCGTACAAGGTGGTGTTGCAGACCTGCCCAAAGAAAAGCAAGCTCACTACAATCGCTCACGCAATAGCCTAATTTTTATTAAACGCCTGTAGACATTAGGGTCTTGAGGGCGAGTCTGAAGTAAATCCTTCTACAATCAAGCTTCACTTTTACCGCGCAGGATGTTGCTATGAGCCGTACCGTACAGTGTGTCAAACTCAACAAAGAGGCCCCTGGGCTTGAATATCCCCCCTATCCGGGCGAGATGGGCGTACGAATTTGGCAAAGTATTTCGCAAGAAGCCTGGGAAGAATGGAAAGCGATTCAAACCAGACTCGTCAATGAGAATCGACTCAACTTGGCCGACACGCGCGCGCGAAAGTACCTCAAAGAGCAAATGGAAAAATTTTTGTTTGAAGGTGGCGACATTGAAGCGCAGGGCTTTGTGCCACCTTCGGCGTAACTAGCTTTCAGCTGCTAGCTTGCCGTGCCGTCACCCGCCTGCGCGCTTGCGGCGCGTGCCGCAGCCTCGGTCTGGCGCGCTTCTTTTGCAAGAAGTTTTTCTTCTGGCGTAGGTTCGGGCTCACCACGAACGAGACGCTCAGCCGCTTTAACACCCCGATGACGCACATCCGCACCGTGAACCATATAGATCACGCGTTCTGCCATGTTTTTGCAATGATCGCCGATGCGCTCCATCGAGCGTGCGATGAATAGCAAATCAATCGACCGCGAAATCGTGCGCGGATCCTCGATCATGTAAGTAATCAAGTTGCGCAAAGTGGCTTTCCATTCTTTGTCGACTTCTTTGTCGCTGCGCACGACTGCAGCCGCCAAAATCGCATCCTGACGTGCAAAGGCATCCATCACCTGGCGCATCATCAGGATCACACTGTTGGCCATGTGGCGTAATTCAATATCTGGCATATACGAGCGATCATCTTCGTGAATACGCCGTGCCATGGTGGCAATTTTTTCAGCCTCATCGCCCGAGCGCTCCATGTCGGTCAACATCTTGGTCACTGCCAAGAGCGTACGCAAGTCAATTGCAGTAGGCTGATGACGCGCCAAAATTTGCGTCACACGCTCATCGATATCAACTTCAAGCCGATTAACTTCTTTTTCGTGCTCGCGCACGCGATCAACCAACCCGATATCGCCTTCAGTCAAGGCCTGCATACCGTCTTGCACCATGGCCTCAACGAGCCCACCCATTTGCAATAATTCGGTACGAATTCGCTGTAAATCGACATCAAATTGTTTGTTGGTGTGCTCAGTCATGGCAAATCCGCTCAGGTTGAAGTCGTAAGTGTAAGACGAAACTATGACAGTTTTGTGAATAAACAAGCCGAAAACAGCGGATCAAACCTTAAGCTGACGAATACCCTGCTGTGTTGCCAGCAGCGCCACATCGGCTGACCGCGTGGCAAACAAGCCATTCGTCACCACGCCCGGTACTTGATTCAACCGCTGCTCAAATGCTACGGGGTCGACAATACTGAGTCCTTTAACGTCCAGAATTTGATTGCCGTTATCGGTAATAAAGCCTGCACGTAGGACAGGAGCACCACCCAAGCCCTGAACCACCCGAGCAACCGCCTCACGCGCGAGAGGGAGCACCTCGATGGGCAACGGAAACCGTCCTAGCGTTTGAACGAGCTTGGATTCGTCGGCAATGCAAACAAACTTCTGTGCAACCGAAGCGACGATTTTTTCACGCGTCAGTGCCCCACCCCCACCCTTTAGCATATGGAGTTGTTCATTGATCTCATCGGCACCGTCGACATACACTGGCATCGTCGTCACGTCGTTCAGATCAAGCACCAAAATGCCCAAGGCAGTCAAACGCTGAGCGCTACGCTCAGAGCTTGCAACAGCACCACGAAACTGTGTTTTATAGCGCGCTAAACCATCAATGAACAAATCCGCCGTTGACCCTGTACCTACACCGATGACTGCTTCGTGCGTAAGCAACGGTTCAATGTAAGCGAGTGCAGCCTCTGCCGCCTGTTGCTTAAGATCTTGTTGAGACAGCATGATGATCCTTAAAAATTATTCATTTCGGGCTTAACCCCGGTCAGACTCAGACGGCGGAGTTTGGTCCTCAGCCTGTTGGTTTAAGTTGGTTTGCGCACTGTCAGCTTCTAGCGCTTCAGTGTCACTCAGCCCTTCGCGTAGCAACGCGCGCGCCTCTTCATCGGGCATTGCTTCAACATCTTTTAAACTTCGAAGCATCGCCCGCGTGCGCGTCTCGGTCTGACCGATTCTGTTGCTCGCAGTGTCTAGCGACTTTTTGACATTGGCCAAGGTATCGCCAAATTTATTAAATTCTGTTTTAACGGCCCGTAACACCCGCCACACCTCGGATGAACGCTGTTGGATCGCCAGCGTACGAAAACCCATCTGCAAGCTATTCAGTAAAGCGGCCAGATTCGCCGGGCCCGCAACGTTTACCCTAAGGTCATGCAATTTATCTAGTAGACCAGGTTGTCGTAAGACCTCAGCATACAGGCTCTCACTGGGTAAAAACATAATCGCAAAATCAGTGGTGTGTGGTGGTGAAACATATTTTGAAACAATGAGCTTCGCCTGCGTTTCAACAGCTTTTCCTAACGCAAGGCCTGCCATCTTAATACCGTCGCGGTCCGCATGCTCGTGCGCGTCCATCAAGCGCTCATATTCTTCTTTTGGAAACTTCGCATCAATGGGTAGCCACACGGTTTGATCGAGCTCGGTGCTACCAGGCAGACGTATCGCAAACTCGACCTGCGCATCGCTTCCGGGCACTGTTTTAACGTTTTTGGCATATTGTTCAGGCGTCATCCCGTCTTCAATCAAGCGCGCCAATTGCACTTCGCCCCACGTGCCGCGCGTTTTAACGTTGGTTAACACGCGTTTGAGATCACCCACGCCTGTGGCAAGCGCCTGCATTTCACCCAAACCCCGCTGAACCGCTTCGAGCCGTTCAGAGACTTGCTTGAAGGACTCACCCAACCGCAATTCAAGTGTGGCGTGTAGTTTTTCATCTACCGTGCGTCGCATCTCGTCGAGTTTGCCTGCGTTGTCTGTCTGGAGTGCAAGCAGGCGCTGCTCGACTGCCGCGCGCAATTCGCCCATACGTTGATCGTTGGTTTGAATCAAGCTTTGCCATTGTGCTGAAAAGCTAGCCGCAAATCTGGCCAAAGATTCGGCGCCTTCGCTGCGCCCTGCCGCAGCGTCGCGGGCCACCGCTGACCTAAACTCAGCATCTGCCTGCGCGATTTCAACGCGCAAAGCGCGTGATGACTCAGCGAGTTCAGTGCGCAGTTGTCGCTGACTTTCAAGATGCTCTGCGCGCTGGGTGCGCTCAAAACGTTCTTGTGTTGCGATAATCTGATCAAGCTTGACGTCAGCTTGCGAGCCGCCAGAGACACGCAACTTCAACCACACCAGCACCACAAACCCCGCCCCGATGACCGAAGCCAGTGCCGTCACTGCCAAGAACAGTGCGCTATCAGTCATGCCAAACCCAATTTTTCGAGATAACGCTTTTCGTTAAAGCCCACGGTGACCGACCCATCAAGGTAGACGGTCAAAGGGCGACGAATTAGGGCAGGAAATTGCGCAATCAAGGCAAGCCATTGCGCGTCAGTTTGTGGGTCTTTTAAGGCTTCGGATAGTTGACGCCAGGTCATCGAAGCGCGGTTCACGAGCTTTTCAAAACCCCCAAGCATATGGGCCCATTTTTTTAAATCTGCGGGCACGATTGGATTCGCTCGATAATCAATAAAGGTATGACTGATCCCCTTTTGATTCAACCAAGCACGCGCTTTGACACACGTACTGCATTGAGCGAGACCAAACACAGTTATCGACATCAGGCTTTACCCCAGAAAATTAGCCAACCACGCTGAATAGAAATCATAGTGCTTTTTTTAGCTTTGTTTGGCAAGGGATTGATATCCTTGCTTCAGTGCGCTCCAGCAGGTGTACTCACGCTCGGGGACCACTTTGCGTACTGAACGCAACATACGTGAAAGATTTTCGGCGCGCTGCACGTCGGTCAACCCTGCACGGCGTCCGCGATCCAGATCAATAATCCAAACCTGATCGTTTGCATCCACCAACAGATTAAACACATTTAGATCGGCGTGCCACACACCAAACTGATGCATCTGTGCAACCACGCGGCCCGCCTCCAGCCACACTTCAGGTT
>JBAXLV010000032.1:0-10691 GCA_037134635.1 Alcaligenaceae bacterium | reverse complement strand
CGCTGAACGCTGAGCTGATCGGCGAGGTCAATCGCGCGCTCGACGGCTTCGAGGCCGATAGCGGCATCGGCTGCATCGTCATTACCGGCAACGACAAGGCGTTCGCCGCCGGCGTCGACATCAAGGAGATGCACCAGAAGACCTTCGTCGAGGCCTATGGCAGCGACTTTCTCGCGCCGTTCGACCGCATCTCGAACTGCCGGAAGCCGATCATCGCCGCAGTCGGCGGATACGCGCTAGGCGGCGGCTGCGAGCTCGCCATGGCGTGCGATGTACGCATTGCTGCGCATGACTGTCAGTTCGGGATGCCAGAGGTCAAGGTTGGCATTCCATCCGTGATTCATGCCAGCCTGATGCCCAGACTAATTGGTCAGGCGCGTGCCGCCTGGTTGCTGCTCAGTGGCGAAAACATCGGTACAGAGCAAGCCCTGCAGTGGGGTTTAGTCAGTGAAGTCGTGCCTCTGAAAGACCTTGATCAACGGATCAACACCATTGCAAAAAACTTTGCAGGGTTGGGACCCGCTGTACTCAAGCAACAAAAAACTTTGCTCAGGCGTTGGGAGCAACTCTCGTTACCAGACTCAATTGCAGATAGCGTTCAAGAATTTGGCCGAGCCTTTGAGACAGGCGAACCTCAAAAATTCATGAACGACTTTTTAGCGCATAAAAAAACGATAAAAAAATAGTTTAAGAATGCGCTAGAACAACAATCCCATCTGCAGCCTTAACGCCCTGGCCTTGGTCTAAAACAAAGAGCGGGTTGATTTCGGCCTCAAGCAGGCGATCACTTAGGCTCGCTACCATCGTTGAAAAATCAACGATGGCATTGACCAATGCATCGACATCGGCCTTAGGTCGACCGCGATACCCATTTAGTGAAGGCCACGTTTTTAAGGACATGGCCATTTCGCGCGCGGTCTCTTTAGACAGGCCGCCTTCAGCAGGCAATAACCGCAATGTTGTGTCTTGCAATAGCTCGGCAGTCACACCGCCCATCCCCAACAAGATTGCCACCCCCAGTACGTCACGGTGCATACCCAAAATGATTTCAATTCCACCCGAAACCATCTCTTGAACCAAAAATCGCTTGGGAGTAATGCCTGACTTATTATTGACCTCTTGTGTCATTTGCAGCAAACGGTTTGAAATAGTGGCCGCTGAGACATTCACAGCAACGCCTCCCATCTCACTTTTATGCAAGATCTCAGATGACAGGACTTTTAAAACTGCACGCTCACCCAAGGTCGTCAGCGCCGCCAACGCCTGTTCAGGCGTCGTCACAACGGTCTCGCGTACCGAAGTAATGCCAAAGGATGAGAACAAACGCTTTGCCTGCTCTTCATCCAAACTACCTCCAGTCCAAGTGCGCAGCGCACTTAACTGATCAAGGGTAACGATTGACTGAGCCGGCTCAGGCGTCTTTGCTTGACTTGCGTGCAGCATCGCTACAAGCGCAGCACTGCAGCTTTCAGGTGCAGAAAAAGCCGGTACGCCACCTTGCGTCAGCAGCGAGCCAATATGTGGTGCATGGGGGCTGATGTAAGCAAGAATGGGTTTGTCAGATAACGACATACAGCTTTTGATGGCGTTTGACATCAGTTCGGGCATTGCAAGCGCTGAAGCACCCACGATCACCACTAAGGCATCATAGGTCGGGCTCGCGAGCACGGCGCTGATGGCACCCTTTAAGAGCTCAGGCTGCAGGCCTGCAAGCGTGACATCAATAGGGTTGCGATCAAGTGCTGCATGGTCACCCTTTTGAAGTGCTCTGAGTTTTGCTGCAGTTTCAACATCTGGAGGCGGAGTTTCAAAACCCGTGACGCCCAACGCATCAGATACCAATGTTCCAGCACCACCCGTCGAGGTCAAGATTGCAACTCGATTTCCGTGTAAGGTTCGCCCAGTTGCGAGTGCAGCGGGCATATCTAGCAACTCGTCAAAGCGTTGTGCCCGCAGGACGCCTGTCTGTTTAAACAGCGCGTCGTACATTCGGTCCGAGCCTGCTAAAGCACCCGTGTGCGAGATAGCCGCTTTAGCTCCTGCTTCAGAGCGTCCAATTTTAAACGCGACAATCGGCTTACCCGCTTGAGCAGCACGCAAGGCAGCTGCGCGAAATTTTTGGGTATCACGTACGGTTTCAACATAAAGTGCAATAACCCTTGTGGCCTCATCATCCACCAGCCAATCAATAAAATCAGCCAACTCTAGATCAACCTCATTACTGGTCGAAATCATTTTAGCCAGCCCAATCCCACGGGCTGACGCCCGTGAGAGTAACGAGCCTAAAATCCCGCCGCTTTGCGAAACGAGGCTGATTGCGCCAGCAGGAAAATGATCCATTTCAAGCGCACCCGAGGCCGACAAGACAATTCGATCTGTAATGTTGACCAAACCAATCGTGTTCGGGCCTAGTATCCGCATTGCACCCGCAGCCTGAATTAACTCAGCTTGGCGTTTGGCCCCCTCCTCGCCTACCTCTGTATAGCCACTGGCCAAGACAATGGCGGCGGCACAGCCCATTTGTGCAAGTTCTTTCACAGCCTGTTGTGCACGCTCTGCGCCAAGCAGCACAATCCCTACATCTGGCACAGTCGGCAACGAGGCGATATCTGGATAACAAGGTATGCCACAAATTTCAGTTGCCTTGGGATTAACCGGATACACCTGACCCGCATAGCCGTGCTTCAATAAATAGGCGACGGGTCTACCCGCAGTTTTAGTGATGTCTGCCGAAGCGCCAATCACCGCGACACATTGCGGCCGCATTAAGCGAGAAATCGTATCCATTAACCATCAAGCCTTTTTGCTATTGTTTGCTAAGAATTCAAGAACTGCATTGCGATGCTCAGTGCTGGTATAACAAATTCCTTGTGCCTGACTCCCCTGCGCAAATACTTGATTTGCCGTTGACTCGTAAGTTTCATTCAAAATCGTTTTGCTCAACGCTAGCGCTGTGGCAGAACCTTGGCTTAACTCTGCCGCCCAGGCTTGCGCCTCGGCCACGAGCGCCGTCGCGGTGGTTTGTCTATCCAGGATCCCGAGCGTTAGTGCTTCAGCTGCTTCGACCCGGCGGCCTGAAAAAATTAATTGTTTTGCCATCGACAAGCTCACACGACGTGGCAAAAGGTACATACCACCGCCATCGGGAATAATCCCGCGATTGATATATGACCACGTAAAATTTGCGTACTCGCTACCAATTAAAAAATCACAGGCTAAGGCTGTATCGGCCCCCAGGCCAGACGCTGAGCCATTGACAGCAGCGATTGTTGGTTTGGGCATCGTGTGCAAGAGCGTTTGTGTGTGATGCACCCGCTGTTGCCGATGCCAGCCGTTGAAGGCGATTTCACCAGAAGGCGCACTCATACGTTTTTCCATGCCGGCTATGTCCCCACCCGCACAAAACCCTTTACCAGCGCCCGTAATCACTAACGCGCGAATGCCTTTATCAGAGGCGGTTCGTTCAAGTGCATGGATAAATTCTGAGCGCATATCATCGCTCATTGCGTTTCGTTTATCTGGACGATTAAAGGTGATCGTCGCAATGCCTGAGTGAACAGTCATCTCAAGGAGTTTGTAATCCATCATGTTGCCTTATTGTGAAGCGTTATTAAATTGTGCCGCTAATTGTTATTTGATTATGATTGCTTCAGTCACTAGCCTTACTGAACCTGTATTTTGTTTTCAAGGATCACTTTCTTCCAGCGATTTTTTTCTGTTTGCACATACTGTTCAAGCTCCGAGGGTGCTCCAACAGAAATCGTCAGTCCCTCATTCTCAATCTTTTTAATGAAATCAGGATTTTTCACTGTCTGTCGAATCGCAGCATTGAGCGTCTCAATGATCAAGGTAGGCGTACCAGCCGGCGCATACACGCCGTACCAACTCTCAACCGCATAATCAGGTAATGTTGCGGCGACCGTTGCAATCCCATCAAATGCATTAGAAGGGTTTGGACTCGTCACGGCAATCGCACGTAATTTGCCGCTAGCCACCAGCGGGGATACGCCCGCTGCAGTACCGATGAATAGATCGACTTGCCCACCTAACAAATCTGTCAGTGCGAGACTCGCCCCACGATAGGGAATATGCGTCAACTCGATTTTTCCTAAATTTTGAAGCATCTCACCCGCCAAATGTGCGGAGGTACCATTGCCTTGTGATGCGTACGTCAACTTACCCGGCTGAGTTTTTGCCGCGGCCACAATCTCTTTCACTGTTTGAAAGCTGCTTTCAGCGCGCACTACCAACACGTTAGGCCCGCGGGCAATCAAAGCGACTGGGGCAAACGCTTGATCACTGTCGTAGGGCAATTTTGATTGCAAGGTGCTGTTGACAGCATGCGCAAAGGTCGCCAAAACCAAGGTGTAGCCGTCAGGGGCACTTCTTGCAACAAGATCCATCCCGATCACTGTACCCGCACCAGGTTTATTCTCAATCACGACGGTTTGCCCAAGCACTTTGCTTAAACCTGCACCCAACGCCCGAGACATTTGATCGGTTCCACCCCCTGGTGCAAAAGGTGCAATCAAACGAAGCGACTTCTCTGGATAGGTCGCTTCGACGAATTGAGCATGACTCAGCGCAAGGGCCAAAAAAAGCCCAACCGCGAGACGTTTAAATACCGTTGTCAATGACATTTTTTAGGCTGTTTTAAATCGACATAGAAAAAAATAATAAAAAATTACGGGAATCAGCGTTCAAAAGGTGCACCCAAGTGAAAGAGACAATCACCGCGCTCAGTACGGCACATCATGCGCTTGCACAACACAATACCTGAACGCTTAAAAAACGCCACACTTGGTTCGCGCCAAGGCGTATCAAAGAAATGAATACGCCCAGCCATTTGCCCAGCTTGCACCGAATCACCAAGCTCCACCGTTGGTTCAAACATGCCACTATCAGGCGCATACACAAAATAATCTGCGCCTCTGACTTGAAGTATTTGCGTGGGGCTGGGTTCGTCAACCTTGATCGCTTGACTCAAAATACCCAAATGCTTCAGGACACGACGAGTACCATCAATGGTCACGCGCAACGCTTCAGGCGACAAAGTCCCGCCACCGCCGAGTTCAGCACCATAGTGAATCACATTCTGCCTCGCCGCTGCTGCAGCAAGCGTGCACGCATCACTAGACTGGGAGTCCAGCACATAGGCTGCTGGCGCACCGAACAGCCGCACAATCTCTAGCGCTTGATCCATTCGCTTGGGGTCATCGCTGCGTCGACAGCCGGCACTCGGGATGTACATCAACGAACTTCCACCAGAATGCAGATCAAAAACATAATCTACTTGCGCGAGCAACACATGCTCGATATACCAAGCCATTTGTTGCGTCACTGTTCCATTCGGATCCCCTGGAAATAGCCGATTTAGATTACCTTCATCAATTGGAGACGTACGCATACCGGCTGCTGCAGCAGGGAAATTCGCCGATGGTAAGAAAATAATCTGGCCTTGAACATCTTGCACATTGGTCATCCGCAATAAAGTACTCAAGCCGATCTGTCCCTCGTACTCATCGCCGTGGTTACCAGCCATTAACAGCACGGTCGGCCCTTTACCATTCTTGATACTGGCAATCGGAATTGGAATCCACCCGTAGGCAGAGCGATGAATAGAATGCGGCAAACGTAAAAAACCCAGATGTTTTCCGTCTTGATCAAAAGGGATTTCAGAACTAATGCGACTGCTTGGCTTTGTCATGACTGTCTCTAGTTGTTTGAATAAACAAGTGCGAACCCCCTTTGTATTAGGTTTCTAGGCTACTTGGCAAATGCAAAACAGGCGAAAGCATTGTATAAACACCCTCAGAAGGCGAAGCAGCCCTATTCGCCTCAACCCAATGAAAAACTCTGACTAATATGCAATCAAGCACGCCCTCCATTTTTGTTCGCAACCGAACCATACACCCCACCGCGCAGGCTGCACGGGAGGCGGTCTTGGCAAATCCTGGGTTTGGCAAATACTATTCAGATCACATGGTGGCGATTGACTGGGATGCCGAACACGACTGGCATGGGGCCCGTATCACGCCTTATGCACCGTTGACGCTCGATCCTGCCTCTTTGGTCTTGCACTATGCTCAGACCGTGTTTGAAGGTCTCAAAGCCTATCGTCACGCAGATGGCTCAATCTGGACCTTTCGACCCGAAGTCAACGCTCGACGTTTTAGTGATTCCGCTGAGCGTCTGGGTTTACCAGAGCTTCCGCACGACTTATTTCTACAGTCACTTAAAGAACTTGTACGACTGGATTGCGACTGGGTACCCAGCGAAGTAGAAAGCAGCCTTTACCTTCGCCCCTTTATGATCGCCAATGAGAACTCCTTAAGCGTACGTGGCGCCGATAAGGTCGCTTACTACGTGATTGGCAGCCCCGCTGGCCCCTACTTTTCAAGTGGTGTCGCACCTGTACCAATTTGGGTGTCCACCCAACGAACACGCGCGGCACGCGGTGGCACAGGTTACGCAAAATGTGCCGGCAATTATGCTGGCTCACTTGCCCCACTCAAAGATGCACGCAAGAATGGTTGTCCGCAAGTTCTGTTTCTGGATTCTGAGCACGGCCAGTACCTTGAAGAACTAGGTGGCATGAATATTTTTATCGTTCAAAAAGACGGAACCCTGGTCACGCCAGCGTTGTCAGACAGCATCTTGCCCGGAGTCACACGCGCCAGTGTGATTGACCTTGCACGTTCAGAAGGCCGCCCGGTTCAAGAGCGCCCAATCAGTCTGACTGAAGTTCGCGATGGTCTCGCCTCTAAGCAAATCAGCGAACTATTTGCGTGCGGCACTGCGGCACTGATTTTTCCGATTAGCGCTTTGAAGAGCGAAGACTTTTCGTACGGTAATGGTAGTACCGTCGCAGGACCTGTGACCCTTGCCCTACGGCAACAACTGCTTGACATACAGTACGGCAAGATCGCAGATACTCGAAACTGGATGGTTCAACTAGCCTGACACTTCGGCCACTGAGCCCACAGCGCCTAAGCAAGCCGCTAGCCCGTCATCACTCAACAATAGAGTTTTGCCGCCTCTTTGGCTTCGTCAAGTCTTGTCGCCTGTAGTGCTGCAAGTTTAAGTGTGACGCCATCAACAATTTTTGCCTCAGCTGTATCGGGATGACCGCAATTGAAAGGCGGATCTGGGTTGTATTCGATTAATAATTGAATCGTTTTGGCTGCGTCCTCACCCACCACTTCGGCGGCAATCGCCAAGGCAAAATCAATCCCTGCAGTGACGCCACCGCCAGTAATACGATTGCGATCAACCACCACGCGATCCGGCATCACGATTGCCCCAAAAATAGGCAACAGATCTAGAGACAGCCAATGCGTTGTGGCACGATAACCTTGCAACAAACCAGCAGCCCCTAAAACCAAAGCACCCGTGCACACTGAAGTCACGTACTTTGAGTGTTGAGCTTGAAGACGAATAAACTCAAGAACCGAGCGGTCTTTCATCAAGGCGCTGACTCCAGGCCCACCTGGAATAAAGATCAAATCAAGTGCCGGCACATCATCAATCGTGAAGTCAGGAACAAATTTCAAACCACCTTTCGCCACAACCGGCTGCAAGGTTTTCGCAATAATCTTGACCTCACACCCCGGCATTTTTGAAAACACCTCGTAAGGACCAGTAAAGTCGAGTTGCGTCATGTCTTGAAAAATTAACATCCCAATAATCATGGTTGACTCCGAGTCTAGGTGTTGATAAGTGTTGGCGCACTATAATGAGGCATAAAATCAAAGTCAATCAATAAAAATGGAGACAGCACTATGTATGCACGCATCCTCACGGCGCTAGTGGCTACCGTCATGTCAGGGCTGATTCACACCGCCGAGGCTCAAGATTTTCCAACCAAACCCTTAAAAATGGTGATCCCGTTTCCACCAGGAGGCGCAGGTGACATCACAACGCGCATTCTTGCTGACACCATGGCAAAGGGCTTAGGTCAGCCCGTCATCGTTGACAACCGTCCGGGTGCCGGCGCGGTAACAGGCTACGAATTTGCTGCTCGTGCAGCGGGTGATGGCTACACCATACTCGTTGTGTTTCCGAGCTTTGTAATTAATCCCGCGATCAGAACAGGCCTGTCTTACGACCCGATCAAGGATTTTGAATCAGTCGGGCAAGCGATGTGGTTACCCATGGCGATTACCATTGGCCTAAACGTACCTGCGACTTCACTCAAAGAACTGATCGCGTTGGCACGTGCCAAGCCGGGCGAAATTGCATATGGCACGCCCGGTGTGGGTACGACGCATCATGTCGCGACGGAAATGTTGAGGCTCGCTGTCGGTATCAATATTTTTCATGCGCCCTATGCTGGCGGTGTTCCTGCCTTGACAGCGGTCACTGGCGGACACCTTCCGATGGCAGTCACCAACGTCACTGAGGCTGCACCTTTTGCAAAAAGCGCTAGAGTTCGGGTGCTGGCGGTAACTTCCGCTGAACGCGCAGCTGCTTTACCCGAGGTGCCCACCCTACGAGAGCTGGGCTACCCTGAACTCGAAGCGACCAACTGGAGCGGACTCGTTGTACCAAAAGGTACGCCGCCCGCTGTGATCGCTCGCTTGAACGCAGAGTTGGTACGCGCTCTGAATAACAAAGACGTACAAGAGAAATTCAAAGCCAACGATATGTTTCCGTTACCTGGCACTCCACAACAATTTGCTGCGATGATTCAAGCTGAGGCGCTACGTTTTGCAAAAGTCGCAAAAGAGGCCGGCGTTAAAGCAGACTAAGTGTCGAACATGCAGGCGATGTATCGCACCAGACAAGACACCGGCCCGCCCTCATTCGGGTCTAAGCACCCCGTGCCAGGTCAACAATACGCTTCCAGCGAATATTTTCACGCACCATCTCTGGTCGCAACTCTTTGCTGCCTACAACCTCAACGGTCATGATTTGCTTGGAACAAAATTCTTTGAATTGTTCGGTCCGCGCGATCGCACTAATTTCACCCGATAACAATTCTAGAATTGTTGTCGGTGTATTTGCAGGTGCCATAAAATCCAACTGCGACGATACTTCAAAATCTTTTAAACCAGTTTCTGCAGCTGTCGGAATATCCGGCATGGCCTCCCAGCGGCTTGAACCTGTTACCGCCAACACCCGCAACTTCTTGGCTTGTAAAAGCGGCAGCACACCTGCCGGCGTCTGGCAGGTAAAGTCAATCCGGGCTGCTGCAACGTCTGTGATGGCTGAATTTGTTGCTTTATAACTAATATGTCGTCCCTTCGTCGCCGTTGCATCATTCAATACGACCGAACAGAGATGGGCTGTACTACCGATTCCTTGCGACGAATACGTCAGAAGATCTGGGTCGCGCTTCATGGCCTCAATTAACTGCGGTAACGACTTATAAATCGAATCTTCTGCCACCACGACTGCAAGCGGCACTCGTAGTACGCGTGCAACAGGCGCAAAATCTTTAATTGGATCGTAGGTCGTCGTGGTCTCGCCAGACAGTGGCAACAGGTAGAGCGGAATTCCAGTCAAAATGATCGTATACCCGTCGGCCGGGGCGTTCGCCGCGCCGGTATAACCCAGAAGCCCACCCGCGCCAGAGCGGTTATCCACAACCACGGGGGTATTTAGGCGCTTCGAAAGTGGTTCAGTAAAAAAACGAGCCGTTGCATCAATTGCAGTACCTGGGGACGCCGGGACAATAATTTTGATCGGACGCGAGGGGAATTGTTGCGCCAACACTTGGGGCGCACCGAATACAGATAACGCCCCAGCACCTAACAGCATTTGTCTTCTTTTTTTATTATTCATTATTGTCTCCAAGAGATCTATTTAGTTTAGGTTAAATCAAGCTGGCAAGGTTCTTGCTTACCTGTAGGTTGAACTCTAACTCTCGGAAATCATTATGAAATCTTCACTGATTAGCCTAAAAAGACGCCAGCTTGGCAAAGGAATACTGCTTGGAAGCATGCTTGGAATGCCCGCCATTCTAAGGGCTCAGGCAAAGGGGAAAGAACTGGTAGTGGGTGGCGCCGCAGGTCATAAGGCATTTTTAGACCCGCTTATTCCGATTTTTGAAAAGCAATATAACTGCAAAGTCATTTTTGAAGGGACTCGATCTTTAGTTAACTTAGAAAAGCTGGTCAGTAACAAGTCAAAACAGTACATGTCGGTCGTCATGATGGATGATCCGGTGATGATTCCGGCTGTGAAAGAAGGCGTGTTGGATAAGCTCACGAGCAACGACATTCCAAATCTAGCCAAACTTAAAAGTGGCACAGTACACATGGACGGTATGTGGGCGAACTATATGCAATCCTCAACTGGCGTGGCTACCAACACCACAAAGATCAAACAAGTACCCTCTTATGCGCTGCTATGGGAACCGCAATTCAAGGGTAAGTTAATCATACCTTCACTGCAAAATACCGAAGGTCTCATGATGTTTTTAATTGCCAGCATGCTCGAAACCGGCAAGTCGTTAAAAGAGGCTCAATACGAACCCGAAGCAGCCTTTCGCAAACTTAAAGCACTGAAGCCTAATTTGCTGACCGTCTACACGCAAATCCCTCAAGCGATGAACTTGTTAGAGCAAGGCGAGGCCAGTGCAATCGCGGGCATGGTGGGCTTAAATGCCATTGAGCGCAAAAATAAAGGGGCTCCCGTCGACTATATCCTGCCCAAAGAAGGCGGCATGGCACTTCCGACTGGGATCG
>JBAXLV010000031.1:0-10940 GCA_037134635.1 Alcaligenaceae bacterium | reverse complement strand
CAATCAAATACTACGAAAAAATATGAACCGATCGCTCACATATTTTCGCGGTCTGCCCGCGCAATATCAGTGCTCAACTACCCCCAAGCCCGGCACGCGTAATAACTCGGCAGCCTTAAGCAACGACTCTGGCACAGGCACAGCTTTGTTGGTGGCTAAGTCAACATACACATGCACAAAATACCCTTGCGCAGACGCCTGCTGATCATCATTTTTAAAGATGCCGATTTCGTAGCGAATGCTGCTATTACCTAGCTTGCCCAAGCGCATACCCACATGTACCGTATCCGGAAACGCCATCGAGCTGATAAAACGACAATGCGTTTCAGCCACTAAACCCACGATTTGTGATTTCTGTAATTCAAGTACGCCCTGCTTAATCAAGAAAGCGGTGACAGCCGTATCAAAATATGAGTAATACACAACGTTGTTCACATGCGCAAAGACGTCGTTGTCTTTCCAGTGCGTTTCAATTTTGTGAAAATGTGCGAAGGCGTCTCTTGTTTGTGCAGGGGCTCGGCTCATGGTGTCTCTTTGTAGGTTTAATGAACGGTATGATAACAAGGCTATCGAGCCCATGACACACAGGATAAGCAACCATGCTAAAAGTCTACGCCATCGACGGAATCACCCCTGTCGTTCACCCCACTGCTTATGTGCACCCAAGCGCCGTGCTAATCGGCGACGTCATCATCGGCCCGCGTTGTTATATCGGGCCCTTGGCGAGCCTGCGTGGTGACTTTGGTCGGATTGTGATCGAAGAAGGCGCCAACATCCAGGATAGCTGCGTGGTGCACGGATTTCCAGACCGCGAAACCGTAGTTGAGGTCGATGGCCACATTGGTCACGCTGCCATCCTGCACGGCTGTCGAATCGAGCGCAACGCACTGGTCGGAATGAACGCCGTGGTGATGGATGAAGCCGTGGTGGGCACCTGCAGCATCGTGGGGGCCTCGGCCTTTGTCAAAGCCGGCATGATCATCCCGCCCCGTAGCATGGTGCTAGGCGCCCCTGCGAAGGTCGTGCGCGAACTTAAAGACCAAGAGATCGCCTGGAAATCGATGGGCACCGGTCAATATCAATTGCTGACCGAACGCTGCCTGGCCACGATGCAGTGTGTGGATCCGCTTAGCGAGATTGAACCTAACCGTAAAAAGTTGAATTTACAGTCGCCGGCTAAACCGAAGATTCATTCGAGGTAAGGCTTTTAGTAACGGTGCGTTCGTTGTCGGCCAACAACTGCATGTAGAAGGTCATATTCATTTTTTGACCTGTGCGGGGTAGCCCTCTTCGTTCAACACGTCCAGCAGTGCCGCTGCGCCCTTTGAGAAGTCACCCACCACGCGCGCTGCGCCCGCGGCTAAATCGACTTCAACCCCTGTCACACCCGCAACACCTTTCAGCGCTTTTTCAACATGCTTCACGCAGTTGCCGCAGGTCATCCCGGTGATACTTAAATTGATCGTTTCCATGTCCTAGCTCCGTCATTGAAAGTTCGTGCACTGTTAGCTAGATATTAGCCCGCAGAATAAAACCTGACATGATCTAGATCATATCGACTCTTATATTCCTGGGAGCCTGAGGAGTTTGTCGCCAAAAATCTAGTTGCAATACGGTCGCTCGGATATCATTCGAGTTTTGAAGCCTAATGCCACCAAATGAATCATGGGTAGAACCGTACGAATTAATGATGCGCTCTATCGAGAGGTGCGAGAGCACGCACACACCGAGCGACGCACGATCGCGAGGCAATTAGAATTTTGGGTAAGGATGGGCAAAGCCTCCTTAGACAACCCAGATCTGCCCACTGAGTTTGTCAAAGACTTGCTAATTGCCCGAGCCGAAAGCCGCAGTTTGGTTAAACCTTTCACCCCTGAAGGCTGGGATAATTGACAGCTTGGCTCTCTTAGTCAGGCAATCAGTCGTAATGATAGCGGCAAGTCAAAATGACCAAATCATCTACCTCAACTAAGTAAACAAGCCGATTTACCTCATCGATTCTTCGCGACCACAAGCCTGATAAGTTTTCTCGTAGTGGCTCGGGCTTACCGATACCACTCTCTGGATTGCGCGATGCATCTTTGATCAACTGATTGATACGACGTAAGGTTTTTCGATCTTGCGTTTGACAATAAACATAGTCCTCCCAAGCGGCTTTTGTCCAAACAAGCCTACTCTGCATCGACCAAGCCTTTTGCTTTCGTCTGGCCCTTACGGTACTGAGCGATTGAACGATTCAAATGAGCAGCGTTTGCGGGCGACTTTAACAAGTATAAAGTTTCCATCATGCTGTTGAACGTATCTAAGGACATGACGACCGCATCCTGCGCATCGCGACGAGAGATGATCGTGAAGTCCGCATCATCGACGACCTGATCGATCACCTGCTTCAGTTGACTTCTAGCGTCAGAAAAATTGATGACTCGCATGAGATCCGGATCCCTTTCTATAACTTGTTCAATATATTGTACATGTCCAACATAAGTAAAAGCTTAATTCTCCTAGAAAAGCGCTGTCGCAAGTGTTTCGATTTGTAACCGCCAACCAAGAAAAAGCCCCATTGCAATCAAGCAATGAGGCTCCAAGCCAATAGCCACCTACCTATTGAAGAGGCAAAAACTTTACCTACTAGCGCAATGCCTTATACCGAATCCGTTTAGGCGCTGCACCGGCTTCACCTAGACGACGACGCTTGTCAGCTTCGTACTCTTGATAGTTACCATCAAAAAATACCGCCTGCGAATCGCCCTCGAAGGCCAAGATATGTGTGGCGATACGATCTAAGAACCAGCGATCGTGGCTGATCACCATGACCGAGCCAGCAAACTCAAGCAAGGCGTCTTCAACCGCGCGCAATGTTTCAACATCAAGGTCGTTTGAAGGTTCGTCAAGCAGCAACACGTTGCCGCCGGTGATCAGCGTTTTAGCGAGGTGCAAGCGGCCGCGCTCACCGCCTGACAACTGCCCCACCATCTTGCCTTGATCGGCGCCTTTGAAATTAAAGCGTCCGAGGTAGGCTCGCGCAGGCATTTCAAAGCGACCCACTGTCAAAATATCGGCACCATCTGCGATCGAATCAAACACGGTTTTATCGTTAGGTAACGAATCGCGCGATTGATCCACAAATGCGATCTTTACCGTCGAACCAATATTGACTTGGCCGCTATCGGGTTTTTCTTGGCCTGCAATCATGCGAAACAAAGTCGATTTACCGGCACCGTTCGGGCCGATGATGCCCACGATTGCGCCTGGCGGCACGCGAAAGCTTAAATTATCAATCAACAAGCGATCGCCAAAGGCTTTGCTAACGTTGACGAACTCAATCGCCTCGTTACCCAAGCGATCTGCTACTGGGATAAAGATTTCTTGGGTCTCGTTACGCTTTTGGTATTCGTGCGACGACAACTCTTCAAAACGCGCCATCCGGGCTTTCGATTTTGCCTGACGACCTTTCGCGTTTTGACGCACCCACTCAAGTTCTTTTTTGATGGTTTTTTGGCGCGCAGATTCAGTCGACTCTTCGGTTTTTAAGCGTGCATCTTTTTGCTCGAGCCAAGAGCTGTAATTACCTTTCCAGGGGATCCCATGACCACGATCAAGCTCAAGAATCCATTCAGCGGCATTATCCAAAAAATAACGATCATGGGTCACGCCCACTACTGTGCCAGGAAACTTAGACAAGAATTGCTCAAGCCATTCAACGCTTTCAGCGTCTAAGTGGTTGGTGGGTTCGTCAAGCAAGAGCATGTCTGGCTTAGACAGCAACAAGCGGCACAGAGCGACACGCCGCTTTTCGCCGCCCGACAGCTTGCCAACGTTGGCATCCCACGGTGGCAGGCGCAAGGCATCGGCTGCGATTTCCATTTGCGTTTCGATGTCGTCTGAGCCGCTTGAAGCGGCTGCGGCGATCACCGATTCGAGTTCAGCTTGCTCTGCTGCCAACGCGTCAAAGTCGGCATCAGGCTCAGCATAAGCCGCATACACAGCATCTAAACGCTTGCGGGCAGCAACGACAGCGCCCAGGCCCTCTTCAACCGCGTCGCGTACGGTGTGGTCTGGATTGAGTTTGGGTTCTTGTTCGAGATAACCAATGTTCAGCCCAGGCATCGGTACGGCTTCGCCCTCGATCTCTTTGTCGACGCCGGCCATAATCTTGAGCAGAGTCGATTTACCCGACCCGTTTGTACCCAGAACGCCGATCTTGGCGCCCGGAAAAAACGATAACGAAATGTCGCGCAAAATCTGACGCTTAGGGGGCACGGTCTTGCCGACGCGGTGCATGGTGTATACGTACTGGGCCATTTGGTCTGTCGCTCTAGTAAAAACAATCAATGGCCTATTGTAGAGCTTGAATACGTTACGTGGCACCCGCTTGAGGCTATGATGGAAGCTAAACCTGAACGAATGACTTTTTTAAACTTTTTGCCCTTCCCAGGGTTCACCTTTTATGACAACGTCCGATTTAACCCTACGCTTTACCGAACAAGAGCTCTTAATGCTCGGCAAAACCGCCGATGGCTTGAGCGCCTATATGGGCAAGTCGGTGCTAGCCGAAGTTGGGCTGGATGACGACGCCGAATGGGTGATTTTTGCGATCCCGCTAGGGGTAGACGAAAAACCTGACGAAACGGCCATGCATGTGCAGATGGGCGGCCCCGGCGCACGGTTTGTAGGTGGGCGAGGCGGGCTGGATCTGGACACCGACGTCTATGATTGCCAATACCTGTGGTCCATACAGATTACTGAAGATCCAGAGGCGCGCTTCGTGCGCTTAGATCACAACGGCGACGAGTTTGATTTTTCGAATGAACTGGCTGAACTGCTACCGTTTGAATTATCTGATGAAGAACTACCAGACCCTGACCTTGAGCTGCTTGAAGAGTTAGGTGATGATGAGTTAGATGATGCGGGGTTTGAAGACGACGCAGGCGACTTGAAACCGCCTAAGGGACCCTTGCACTAGCCCATCTCCCAACCCTGTACCACCCCATGACAAGCGACTTGGATGCCTTTGAAGTTTTGCATGACAGGGGCTTGAGCTTTACATTGCTCGCGCGCATGCGGGCAGCGGGGGTGAAAGGTGCAGCCCGAGGGTGGATTCAGGGGGTTGGGGACCTCGCCTGCTACGGGCGTGCGTGACTTGCCCTGGCCAGTCAGATCTGGTATCGCTGCGAGTAATAGGCGGGTGTAGGGGTGCTGAGGCGTTGTAAACAGGGCGTCGCGATCAGCGATTTCTACGATGCGCCCTAGGTACATCACCCCCACTCGATCTGCCACATGATGCACAACCGCAAGGTTGTGAGAAATAAACAGATAGGTCAGGCCAAGCCTGCGCTGCAGATCTTTCATGATGTTCAAGACCTGCGCCTGCACTGACACATCTAGCGCCGAGGTCGGTTCATCACACACTAAAAATTCAGGGTTGACAGCAAGGGCGCGTGCAATTGAGATGCGCTGACGTTGCCCACCCGAGAACTGATGTGGGTAACGGCTTTGATCGCTGGGATGCAGGCCGACTTGTGTCAGTAGCGCACCGACACGTTCGTCACGCTCAGCCGCACTCAGTTGGGTATGCGCGAGCATAGGTTCAGCAACGATGCGCCCGACTCGCCAGCGCGGGTTCAAGCTTGCATACGGATCCTGAAAAATCATTTGCAAGCGCTTGCGTAACGCCAAGCCTTTGCGCCCTTGCATATTTGACAAAGGCTGGCCATCAAATGTGATCGAGCCATGTGTCAGTGGATACAAGCCCACCAGCATGCGGGCAATGGTTGATTTGCCACAACCAGATTCGCCAACTAAAGCGAGGGTCTCGCCTTTACGAATCGAAAACGATACGCCATCGACCGCACGCAGTACACTGCGCGGCTTGCGCGACAAGACACGCTCCAGCCAAGGGGATGAAACATCAAACCAGCGAGCGGCATTTTTGACTTCAATTAGAGGGCGTTGCTCTGACGCAGCCGCTAAAGTCTGCGCGTCGTCCACACAATCAGCTTTCATTTTTCACGACCTCTGTGTGCAGCCAGCAAGCCACCTGCGAACTTCCGCGCGTTTGAAGCTCTGGGCGCTCAAGCTTGCAGCGATCCATCAGCTTCACACATCTAGGATTAAACGCGCACCCTTTTGGGATCGCATTCAGGCGCGGCATAGTGCCATCGATTTGCACTAAACGCTCGACATGTTGATGGACTGAGGGGATGGATCCCATCAAACCCACCGTATACGGGTGCTGCGGCGCATGAATGACGTCACGAACCTTGCCGACTTCTGCGATGCGACCCGCATACATCACCACCACACGATCCGCGGTCTCGGCAATCACACCCATATCGTGCGTAATCAGCATGACTGCCGCACCTTGTTCCCGACATAATTTTTTAAGCAACTCAATAATTTGCGCTTGAATCGAAACGTCGAGCGCTGTAGTAGGTTCGTCGGCCACGATCAGCTTCGGCTCAGCCGCCAGCGCCAAGGCGATGACAACACGCTGACGCATCCCACCTGAAAATTGATGCGGATAATGATCGATGCGTTCGCGTGCCGCCGGAATCCCCGTGGCCTCAAGCAACTCAATCGCTCGCTGACGCCCCTGTGACCAGGACAACGGCAAGTGCGTCACGATGGTTTCAGTGAGCTGATGACCGACCGTATACAAAGGATTCAGTGAAGTCAACGGATCTTGAAAAATCGCCCCAATCTCGCGCCCGCGAATCTTACGCATTTGTTCATCGGGTAGTTGATCGATACGGCGCCCTTCAAGCCAGATTTCGCCGCCCGATATGCGCCCAGGTGGTTCAAGTAACCCAATAATGGCTGCGCCTGTTAAAGATTTTCCGGCGCCAGATTCGCCCACAACACCAACCACTTCACCAGCAGCGATCGAAAACGAGACCTCATTCAACGCTTTCAGCGTGCCGTGGCGTGTCGGAAACTCAACGCTTAAGTTTTTAACTTCAAGAATCTTGGACATCGGACGACTCAACTCAAGCGAGGGTTCAGCGCATCACGCAGCCAATCCCCCAATAAATTGACCGATAACACCAGCAGCACAAGTGCCGCCCCCGGAAAAATCGTAATCCACCACTCGCCCGAAAATAAGAAATCATTCCCGATGCGAATTAATGTGCCCAGCGACGGCGACGTTGGCGGGACCCCTACTCCTAAAAATGAGAGCGTTGCCTCAGTGATGATGGCCGACGCGAGATGAATCGTGGCCAAAACAAGCACGGGGCCCAACACGTTTGGTAATACGTGCCTAAACATAATGACGGGCGGCGAGATCCCGATCACTCGCGCAGCCTGCACGTATTCACGATTTTTTTCAACCAGCGTTGAACCACGAACGGTGCGCGCATATTGAGGCCAACCCGCCAGGGCAATCGCGCCGATCAAAACCGGAAATGCAATCACCTCGTGCATATCACCCGGCACTACCACGCGGGCCACACCATCAATGAGCAGCGCGATCAGGATTGCTGGAAACGACAACTGCACATCGGCAATCCGCATGATCAAGGCATCAGTCCGCCCCCCGGCATAGCCAGAGATTAAGCCCAACACGATCCCTAAAAACATCGCGCCGATGACTGCGGCCAAACCAATCAGCAAGGACACACGCGTGCCGTACATCAATGCTGACAACAGATCACGCCCCTGACTGTCCGTACCCAGCAGATACTCTTTAGTGCCATCAGCATGCCAGACTGGCGGCTTCAATGCATCAATCAAATTGATCGTGGCAAGATCAAAGGGATTGTGTGGCGCGAACAAATCAGCACCGAATGCAGCAATTAACAAAATAATCAGCAATACGGTTGCCACAATCGCAACCGGCGTATTGCGCCAAGACCAAGCCAGATCTCCATTCCAGAATTTAGCGAGCGAGGCGCGCATCAATGACCTCCTGAGTGTTTGCCCAACCCGGCTCTAAGGCGCGGATCAACTGCAAAATACAAGAGATCAACGCTTAAGTTAATCAAGACAAAGATCAGTGAAATCAAACACAGATACGCAGCCATCACTGGTATATCCGCAAACTGCACCGCCTGAATGAATAACAAGCCCATACCGGGCCACTGAAATACCGTCTCAGTGACAATTGCGAACGCGATGATGCCACCCAACTGAAGGCCCATGATTGTAATCACAGGCACCAGGGTATTTTTTAGTGCGTGTCCAAAGTGAATCGCACGCTTGGTTAAACCGCGCGCACGGGCAAACTTGATGTAATCGGTACGTAACACCTCAAGCATTTCAGAACGCACCAAACGCAAAACAAGCGCCACCTGAAACAGTGAAAGGGTAATTGCAGGTAATAGCAGATGCGTCCAGCCACTTTTGGTCAACAAACCCGTTGACCACCAACCAATTCTGAGCGTGTCACCTCGGCCATAGCTAGGCAGCCAACCCAAGGACACCGAGAAAATCAGAATTAACAAAATACCAATTAAAAAAGTGGGTAGCGATACCCCCAGTAATGAGAACGCCAATAATGACTGCGACAATTTGCCGTGCCGCCTAAGGGCCGTGTAAACGCCCAAGGGGAGACCAACCACCAGGGCAATCAGCGCTGCCGCAATAGAAAGCTCGAGTGTGGCGGGCAAGCGTTCACGCAACAATGTCGAAACTTTTTGCCCTTGACGCAACGACAAACCAAAGTCGCCCTGCACAGCATTAATAACAAAATGATAAAACTGTACGAAAACAGGATCACCGAGCCCGAGTTGTTCACGCAACCGATCACGCTCTGCAGGGGTGGCTTCTTGCCCCAGCATGATGGTCACGGGGTCACCCACATACTGAAACAGAATAAACGCCAATAGCGCAACCGCGAGCATGACACCCACAGCCTGAATCAATCGTCGCACAATAAAAGCAAACATGTATTCTCAAAAAAACATCACGGCACCACAAAGGTGCCGTGAGACGGGCTTTCTAGTCAGCCGTGCAACACTAACTTAACATCGATCGTTCGTGAATCAACAATCAATCGATTGTGATCCAATCAACGACGGGGCGGTTATCGGCTCGATGAATCGCGTTGACGTTCTTCTTCATCGCCCAAGGGATAATCTGATCATGTAAAGGGATCATTCCAAAGTCACTTTTCACAATATTCAGCGCTTCGTGAATCATGGCCGTGCGCTTTGACGCATCGACTTCAGTTTGAATGGTATCGATCAGTTTATCGACCTTTGGATTTGAATAGTTACCGTAGTTAAACGCACCAAAGGCACCGACGCCTTTGCTGTGGATCAACGCCTCAAGGGAATAAAAGGCATCAAAGGTTGGCACACCCCAACCAAACAGATAAATACTGGTGTCGTTACTACCAACTTTCGGGAAGAACGTCGCCCGCGGCATCGCATTGAGTCGGGCTTTCATGCCCGCCTTAGCCCACATGGCAACCACGGCCTGACAAATGGCCTCGTCATTGATGTAACGATTGTTCGGGCAATCCAGCGTAAATTCAAGGTTGTTTTCATACCCTGCCTCTTTCAATAACGCCTTTGCTTTATTCAGGTCGTAAGGCACGCGCTTACCAAGCTCTGGAGTCCAACCGTTCACCTGAGGGGCGATCATCGTACCCGTCGGTAAAGACAGGCCACGCATCACTGCCTTTTTAATCGTCTCGATATCGATCGACACATAAAGTGCCTCGCGTACACGCACATCGGCAAAAGGATTTTTACCTTTGATATTGCTGTACTTCAACTCGGGGCTCGCAACATCCATCGCAATGTAAATCGTGCGCTGCTCATTACCATCGAGCACTTTGACTTGTTGGCGCAAGCGATCTAGATCTTGTACCGCTGGATCTAAAACAAAATCAACCTCACCCGACAGCAGGGCAGCTGTGCGTGTCGCATTTTGTTTAATTGGCGTGTAGACGATTTCCGTCACATTGCCTTTTTTCGTAGGCTTGCCCCACCAGTTTGGATTTTCAACATAAACGGTTTTGATATCAACTTCGCGCGACTTCAGCATGTATGGACCCGTGCCCATTGCATTACGCGCCGCGAAACTTTCTTCTTTTTTATTGAAGTCTTGCGGGGTCATCACGTTATTTTTTTCAGACCAGGCTTTGCTCATTATCGCAAGCGTAGGCAACTGACGCAGCAACACGGGGTTCGGTCCGCCCTCGGTCGCGATCTCAACGGTCAAAGGATCAATCGCAGTGACCTTCGTGATCCCGGCAGCATACGATTTAAACTGCGATGAGGGCGCTAGAGCGCGATTGATCGAGAAGACTACATCATCAGCTGTAAAGGCAGATCCATCATGAAACTTCACGCCTTCGCGCAATTTAAAACGCCATACCGTCGGACTCACCTGCTCCCACGAGGTCGCCAGGGCGGGCGTGATCTCAAATTTTTCGTTGTACCGAAGCAGGCCGTCGTACACCCACAAGTTGGCCACAATATTTAGGCCTTCATTTTGCGAATGCGGATCAAGCGTCAAAATATCGCCTTGACTGGTCCATTTAAAGGTTTTTGCGCTGCCTAGAGCTGGCAGCAACAGCGTCGCGGCAAGCGCGACAGCAAGAAGTGGACGGCGCATGATGGTTTCCTTAAAGTGTCAGATCAGCAGAGTAGGATATTGCCGCAGTGCGGCGACTGCGTCAATGAAACCCTCGCTGTAAAGCTGCAGACTAAGGGGAATTCAGGGATTTCCCTGACCTCCCATCGCTACGCATATCACTTTGATGCACGTATCCCTCGCTCGAGCAAGGCGTCGACGACCACAGCGCCCTCGCCCACTGCCCCCACCATGACAGGGTTTAAGTCTAACGAGGCAATCCGTGACCCCGCCACCATCATCAAGCGACCGACCGACACGGCGACTTCTGCAAAGGCGCCTATGTCCATCGCGGCATCACCACGCACGCCATCTAGTAAAGGCGCCATCCGCAAACCACGCAATGCCTGCTCGACTTG
>JBAXLV010000030.1:0-10955 GCA_037134635.1 Alcaligenaceae bacterium | reverse complement strand
CCAAAAGCTTTCGACTTTGAAGATGCGTTGGCCAGCCTTGAGGGTGCCAGCAGTAAAGGCGTATTTTTGCCATTTTTAAACGGTTTGGATCACATTCAACAACTTGATGCAAAATTTGGCAAAGATCGTGTGATGGGAGGTGTCGCCCAAATTGCCGCTACGATTTCACCCACTGGCGCAGTCAAACAATTAACAGATCTGCATATGCTCACGGTGGGTCATCGCTCAGCCGCACATGAAAAGATTGCTCGAGATTTTTTCGCCTTGTGTGAAAACGCCGGGTTTGATCGCTTATACAGCGATAGCATTGAGCAATCTTTGTGGGATAAGTGGGTCTTCTTAGCGAGTTTGGCAGGGATGACCACCTTATGCCGCGGCCATGTCGGAAAAATCTCAGCAGCGCCGTGGGGTATCGAAAGTACAACCAACTTTTATGCCGAGAGCTGTGCGATCGCGGCCGCCAATGGTTTCCCGACTAAAGAATCAGCACAGAAACGCTCTCTTGAAATGCTGACTAATGTAAAGTCAACATTTGCTGCATCAATGCTTCGAGATCTCACGCAAGGAAATATGACTGAGCATGAGCATATTTTGGGGCAGATGATTCAACGAGGCGTTGCAAAAGGCGTCGCGTGTCCGCTACTAAAACTGGCACACACCCACTTAGTTGTTGAGC
Source organism: Alcaligenaceae bacterium (assembly GCA_037134635.1). Taxonomy (GTDB): domain Bacteria; phylum Pseudomonadota; class Gammaproteobacteria; order Burkholderiales; family Burkholderiaceae_B; genus Zwartia. The sequence goes on along the minus strand of JBAXLV010000030.1, from coordinate 10,279 downwards.
AAAGCAAAGACTAATTGGGAGACATCTATGATTCAAAATATTTTTGGTCAGCCCTTGGGCGGGATTGTGCAGGTGGCGTACGTAGTTGAAGATTTGCAAAAATCGATTGCTGAATATAGTCAAAAATTCAACATCGGCCCCTGGTTCTACTCAAATGGTTACACGCTCAAAGAGGCCTACTACCGCGGCGAGCCAACCGATATGCGTATGGGTCTAGCCTTAAGTTTTTCGGGCAACATGTGCTTTGAAGTGATTCAACCGCTTGATGACAAGCCTTCTGTGTACTGGGATGTCATCAAAAAGAAAGGTTATGGCTTTCATCACCTGGGTATGGCTACCACCCAGTACGAAGTGGATGTCGCTCGCTATAAAAAAATGGGCTACGTGTTGGCGTTTGAAGGCTTAACGCCACGTGGAATTCGTTTCGCCTATTTTGATACCACCGGTGACTTACCTGGGATGCTCGAGTTAATCGAATACAACGAAACTCAATTAAAGTTTTTATCCCTGATGCGAGAAGCGTCTGTGAATTGGGATGGCAAAGATCCTTCCAGAAAAATCGAACTGATCACCAGTCAACTGAACTAATCGCGATTCGAGCAGGTTACGAATTCAGTTACAAGGCTCGCTGCGCGAGCCTTGCTCCTAAAATCATCGCTACGAACGCGAGCATCGAGGCGTAGGTCAAGGTCGAAAACCCTGTCAGGCCTTGCCCGATTGAACAGCCCATAGCCAAGGCACCACCAATCCCCATCAAGGTACCACCCCCCATGTAGCGAAGCATGTCCTTGGGCGTCTCAAAACCTTGCAAACGAAAGCTCTTAGTCCACTTCGCAGCCAAGAAAGACCCCAACACAACGCCAACCATCACCGTCACACCAAAACTCAAGCGCATCCCTGTTGCAATCATGGTGTATTGAATCGTTTCACCAATGGGTGCAATAAACGTTAATGAGGCACTGGGTGCAGGTTCAAATTCGTCGACACCGAGCCAGCCCGTCACCCACCAACCTGCGGTGATCAAAGCACCTACAACGACCCCGCTGAGCAGATCAGTTTTATTCTTAAAAATAGCGCCACGCCAAAACACAAAAATCAGTAGAGGGATCGATAAACCAGCAATCAAAACAAAACGCGTGACTGTTGCGAACTCAAAAAAACCGTGCGCGGGCAGCGCCGTTGCTTGCGCCAGGTTTAACCGCAAAGGTGCTAATAAGCCAGTAAGGGTCATGTAGGCAGAGATCCCCAAACATAGCAACACGACAAACGATCTGAGATTGCCTTGACCAAGCAACACGACCGCCCGTGCGCCACAGCCATTGGCCAGCATCATTCCGTACCCGAACATTAAGCCGCCTAAGATCACAAAGAGCCAAGAGGCTCCGTTGCCGCGGTAAATAGAGGTACTCAAATCGACGATCTCTAAAGCAGATAACGTCTGAGCACCAATGATCGATACAACTAATGCCAAGGCAAAGGCCTGCGCCTTTTGTTTAGCACCAGAGTCCCAACCCTCTTTGAGCGCTCGATTGAGGCAAAATCCCGACCATTGGCCGTTGATCCCGAACAGCACACCAATCGTGAGCCCTGACCAAAGTAATATTTCTTTCGTATCCATACGTCGCTTAAGCTTGTTTTTTTATATTTGATCACATACTAGACACCGCCGAGCTGAACAACACACTGTTATCAGCCGCATCAACACAATTTCTATCTTTTTTTTATGCACCCGCCTGGGCGACTGCTTAGCGTGTGAAGACTAACCGCACTCCAAATCCAATCAAACATAAGCCCGCAAGTTTTTCAAGAACAAAACCGGCCCTGGGATTACGACGCATCCGTTCAGCAAAAAAATGTGTCAGTAGCGTTGCGATCAAACCATAAATAAACGCAAGAGCAGCAATCGTGATGGCCAAAAAACCAAACGTGAGCAAACCTTGTTGCCGGACCGGATCAATAAACAGCGGGAAAAAAGCCATATAAAAGACGATGGCTTTTGGATTCAAGAGCGTGATGAAAAAGGCCTGACGCAAGTAATGATAGGGCTTGATATTGAGGATCGGGGCAGATCCTTGTTTGGCCAAAAGCATTTTTGCGCCTAACCAGGCCAGATACGCCGCACCCACCCACTGAACCGCTTGAAACGCAGTTGGATAAGCAGTTAACACCGCAGCAACGCCTGCAACGGCTAACCAACATAACACCTGGTCGCCCAAAATAATGCCGACCGTTGCAGCGAGCCCTGCCTGCAGTCCGCCCTTCGTGGTTGAGGTAATTAAAACTAAGTTACCTGGCCCGGGAATCAACAGAAAGATCGTAAAGGCAATAACAAACGCATCGTAATCCGTAACCCCCAACATAACGCGTCCTCGCTGTTAGCAATCGTTGCGGTGCACCTAGAATGTTACGCTATGCTAGGACTTAAGTGTCTTGACCGCCCATCATGCATCCATTTGACGCGATCCGCGTCGGGGAGACTCAACTCAATGTCTATCACCGCTAAAACTACCCTATATTGCTTGCTGTCACTCGGTTTGGGCTTGACCTCGGCGCGGGCACAAACCTACCCCGACAAACCTATTCATATCGTCGTACCTTACGCCGCTGGCGGTGGAGTCGACAACATTACGCGCGTCGTCTCTGAACGACTGGCGGCCCGGCTCGGACAAGTCGTCGTCATTGATAATCGACCTGGCGCAAACGGTAATATTGGCGCGAATCTCGTGGCTAAAGCGACGCCTGACGGATACACCCTACTGATGGGATCTTCATTTTTAGCCACAAATCGCGCAAGCGAAATAAATATGACTTACGATTCAGTCACCGACCTGCTGCCGGTGGCTCGGGCGGGCAGATCGTCGCAAATATTACTTGTCCCTTCGACCTCGCCCGCTAAAACAGTTGCTGACTTAGTCACCTACTTGCGAGCCAATCCAACCACAACTGCCTACGGTACCGTTGGCACCGTCTCCCCAACTGCACTGATTTTCATTAAGAATACGGCGACCACACCAGTACAAATTTTATATAAGGGCGGGTCGTTGGCCATGCCCGATTTAATATCGGGCCGACTGACCTTCATGATACCGGTCGCCAGTGAAGGGATTCCACATGTATCCTCAGGCAAACTGCGCGCCTTAGCCGTCACGGGTAACCAGAGGATGAAGGCTTTACCTGAAGTTCCAACGATGCGAGAGGCTGGCATTGAAAATCTAGACGGCATTATCTGGTGGGGCTTATTTGCGCCAGTAAAAACGCCCCCTGCGATTGTCGAAAGAGTGTCAAAAGAAATGCTAACACTGCTTGAATACCCTGAGGTCGCAACGGCCTTTGCACAGCTCGGCATCGAACCTGCGCCACTTAATGCTCAACAATTCGCAAACTTTTATCAAACTGAAATTCAAACCTATGCGCAAGTTGCCAAAGAATTTAATCTGATCGCAAAGTAGCACGACCAATATCAATTTCATCATGAAGTGAGCTTACGTATGCCCTGTTTCATCGCTCGTTTTTTATTGACTGCCACTTGTTTAATCAGCCTTTGCGCAACAAACAGTTCGGCACAAGTGGATGTCAAACCCCTACGGATTATTGCGCCGTTTGCGGCGGGTGGCCCAACCGACGTTGCGACCCGTGTGATCGCACAAAAATTGACAGAGTCTTTGAATCGCCCGGTGATTGTCGAAAATCACCCCGGGGGGGCCACCATGATTGCAACGCAATTAGTGGCCAATTCAGCACCCGATGGCAATACAATCTTGCTCACGGCGCCTGACTTCATCATCAACGCGTTCATACAGCCCAAACTCTTCTACGATCCGCTAAAAGACTTTGTGCCAATCACCTTGGTCGCACAATATCATCTGGTGATGACGGCAAATGCACAGTTTCCAGTCAAAAGTGTTCAGGATGTGATTGCCTACGCTCGTGCCTACCCCGGTACTGTGAACTATGCCTCGGCAGGCGTTGGCTCGACTGCACATTTATCAGGTGAACTTCTTCAAATGCTCTCGGGTGCCCAGCTCAATCACATTCCCTACAAAGGTTTAGGTCCTTCGATGACTGATCTGATCTCAGGAAGAGTGCAACTCACCTTTATCAACTGGATTCTGGTTGAACAAGAAGTCAAGCAAGGTCGGCTGCGTGCGCTTGCGGTCACTGGACTACAAAGAATGAATTTGATCCCCGAAGTGCCAACTATTGCAGAGTCGGGGGTCCCTGGCTTCGAGATCGCGCCTTGGATCGGCTTTATTGCACCCAAAGGAACACCTCCTGACGTCGTTGATCGCTTGCAAAAAGGTTTCGCGCTAGCAATGGCCTCGCCTGATTTGAATAAACGACTGGCCAATCTTGGTGCGGTGCTTGGCGCCACGACACCGAAAGCATTCAGCGACTACTTAGTAACCGAATTCGATAAATGGGGTAAGGTCACTCGCGCGGCAAACGTCAAAGCAGAGTGATCTGTGATTGAATCACCGAAGAAAAACGGTAAAACCGGTATGATGCGGTTCATTGAACCTTCACCCCGCTTGACCATCACGCTCAGATAAATTTATGTCAACACGCTTCAGACTCCATTTAGAAAACGGTCGTCTCCGTAATTCGCTATTTCACTTAACGCTTGAGCAGTGGACCCAAGCTGCGCAGCGGCATCCAGCGCTTGCTGCGCAGATCGATGTCTCTGTTGGCTGGGATGGTGATATCTTAGAAAAAGCACTCAGTGATGCCGACGCGATGATCGCGGGTCCGATTGATCGCACCCAAATCGTGCAGGCCAAAAAACTGAAGTGGCTTCACACCACTGGTGCAGGTGTCGACCACCTACTCCCACTTGATTGGTTACCTGAGCAGATCACCGTGACCAACAGCAGCGGGATCCATGGCGATAAGACTGAAGACTTCATCAGCATGGCTTTACTCATGCTGCATAACAAGATGCCACAAATCCTCGCGAACCAATCTCGAGGTATCTGGGACATGATTCACGAGTTCAATATCAAAGGTAAAACGGCGACCGTGATCGGGTTTGGCGATGTGGGTCGTGCAGCTGGGCTCGGTGCAAAACGTCTTGGCATGAAAGTCATTGCAGTCACCCGCTCGGGCACGCCTCAAGCGATCGCAGATGAAACGATCAGCGTAAGCCAGCTCAACACAGTGTTACCTCGAACCGATTTTTTAGTTGTTGCGGCCCCCCTCACTGCCGACACGCGCGGTCTGGTCACCGAAGCCAGAATTGGGCTCTTACCAAAAGGTTCAGGCTTGATCAATATCGGTCGTTCACCCATCGTGGATTACAGTGCCGTTATCAAGCACCTTGAACGCGAGCATCTGGCTGGTGCGGTTCTTGATGTGTTTGATAAAGAACCACTTGATCCAAACTCGCCGCTTTGGAAAACGCCTAATCTGATCGTGACCCCACACATTTCTTGTGATGCCCCCGACTATGTGCAGCGCGTCTTGGATTGTTGGTTTGCCAACTTTGCAAAACTCACCACAACGGGGCAACTCGACAACAAAGTAAATCGTCAACTCGGTTACTAAGGAAACCGTTAAGCGCATGAACCAAAAAAGTGGTTTCTGCGCCTCACTCATGCTCGTTTACTCGGGTTTAAGCTTCCCTGCTGCCGCTAGTTCTGCTGCCTGTTTGTCTTCTTTTTGCATCATTTCTGTAAAGACAGAGGCTGGGCCAGGGCGGGCCTGACTCGCAGCACGGGAAAGCTGCGCTTGAATTTGAGGATCAGCTAGCGTTTGATTCAATGCCTGATTCAGAACCGCAAGCGTTGCGGGGGCAGTCTTACCCGGCGCTAACAAGCCCGCAGTAGTATTGACTTCAAGTTGTGGCAACCCTAATTCTTTCGCACTCGGTACTTCGGGCACCAGCGGGTCACGCTCTGCAGAGACCACCATCATGGCACGCGCACGGCCGGACTTGAGATGGGTAATCGCGCTTGATAATTGATCAATGCTTACATCGACTTGCCCACCCAGCAAATCGATATTGGCCGGCCCAGAACCTTTATACGTGATCACATTCAGCTCGATGCCCGCCATGATTTGCAATTGCGTAATGGCGATATGGTTCGAGGTACCAATACCCGCGTTCGCGACACTGACTTTACCGGGATTTGCCTTGGCATAAACCACAAAGCTCGCAAAGTCCTTAAATTTTGATTGCTCGGTACGAGTCACCAACAACAAAGAGGTCGATGAGATCAAACCAACGGCGGCAAAACTGTCTAAGGTGTATTGCGTCTGCACCATCTTAGGCGCAACGGTAATCGCATTGGGCGTACTCACCAGCAAGACAGACCCGTCGGGCTCAGCTCTCGAGAGCTCTGTAGCGCCAAGGACCCCCCCCGCGCCTGGTTTATTCTGCACCACAACCGATTGACCCAGGTGCTTGGCCAACCCCGGTGCAATTAGGCGCCCGACGATATCAAGATTTCCACCGGCAGCAAACGGAACAATCAACGTAATGGGCTTGTTTGGTACTTGCGCTTGAACGGCATCACCAAACGCACCAGACACCAAGGCACAGAAACCAAGAAGCGCGATCTTCGTTTGCGCATAACGCGTGAAGGCGTGATTTTTTTTCATGAGGGCGAGTCTCTCAGCAATTAATGAAGCGATTCTTTAAAGAAGATTAACAGAGGCACTAAGAGGCCTCGCTTACCGTCACGCCGGTTTGATGCGCCGCACCAATTTTTGCTTCAACTCAACCAAGCCATTTGCCCCATCGCACCATTATTTTGCAGCCTCAAAGTTCAGCGTGCAAGAAATGCCGCGCCACATTAGACTATGGCTACTAGAAGAAACTCGTCAAAAGCAACCTGAGCACAATCCTATAAAAAATACTGCGCTCGCGCAGACAGGAGACACGACTTGCAACCGACCAATTTGTCAGACCCAACCTATTTTCACAAGGTTGTTGATTGCCAGTATGCATGCCCCGCCCATACACCTGTGCCCGAATACATTCGCTTGATTGGCCAGGGTCGTTACACAGACGCCTATATGATTAACTGGGTATCAAACGTGTTTCCGGGCGTGTTGGGTCGCACCTGTGATCGCCCTTGCGAACCCGCCTGTCGACGAGGCCGTGTTGAAGAAAACAATGGTGACAAACCTGAACCCGTTGCAATCTGCCGCCTCAAGCGCGTTGCGGCTGATAACAAAAGCGACATCAAAAATCGCATGCCAAAGATTGCGCCTTCAAATGGCAAGCGCATTGCCTGCGTCGGTGCAGGCCCTGCTTCGCTAACAGTTGCGCGCGACCTCGTGCCTTTGGGATATCACGTCACGGTATTCGACGGCGAAACCAAAGCAGGCGGTTTTATTCGTTCACAAATTCCACGCTTTCGCTTACCTGAATCAGTCATTGATGAAGAAACCGACTATATCCTCGATCTTGGCGTAGAGTTCAAAGCCGGCCAGCGCGTTGAGTCGCTCAGCGGTTTGATGGCCGAAGGTTACGACGCAGTCTTCGTGGGTTGCGGTGCGCCACGCGGTCGTGATCTTGACGTACCCGGCCGCAAAGAAGCCGCTGCCAATATTCATATCGGTATTGACTGGCTCGCCTCAGTATCCTTCGGTCATGTGACTAGCATCGGCAAACGCGTCATCGTCTTGGGTGGTGGCAACACTGCAATGGATTGCTGTCGCTCATCACGTCGCTTGGGCGGCACCGATGTCAAAGTTATCGTGCGTAGCGGTTTCGATGAAATGAAAGCTTCGCCATGGGAAAAAGAAGATGCCATTCACGAAGGCATACCGATCATCAATTTTCATGTGCCAAAAAGCTTTGAACATAAAAATGGCAAACTCATCGGCATGACGTTTGAAGTGGTCGAGGCCAAGTATGACGATAAAGGTCGTCGTAATCTCGTACCAACTGGGCAACCCGATGTATTTTTTGAATGCGATACCGTCTTATTGGCGGTAGGCCAAGAAAATGCCTTCCCTTGGATTGACGAGGCAAGTGGCGTTAATTTTAATAAATGGGGTCAACCGATCTTGGGCAATGAGTCATTTCAGTCGACCTCGCAACCGACCGTCTTCTTTGGCGGCGATGCCGCCTTTGGCCCTAAAAACATCATTACTGCGGTTGCGCACGGCCACGAGGCCGCCGTGTCGATCGATCGTTTTCTTCACAAAGAAGATACCGAGAAGCGACCCGCCCCGACGACCAATTTAATGTCTCAAAAAATGGGCATTCATGAGTGGAGCTATCAAAATGATGTATCGAATGATGCGCGCTTCAAAGTGCCATGGGCTGAATCCGAAAAGGCCTTAGCCAATATCCGGGTTGAAGTCGAATTAGGCTTTGATGCGGCAACAGCGTTTAAAGAAGCCAGTCGCTGCCTGAACTGTGATGTACAAACCGTGTTCAATGCCAAGACCTGTATTGAATGCGATGCCTGCACCGACATCTGCCCGACCGACTGCATCACGTTTACGCAAAACGGCGAAGAGCAAGAACTCAGAACGCGCCTGCGAGCCCCCGCACTCGAACTCACGCAAGATCTGTACGTCTCGACCGATTTGAAATCTGGGCGTGTGATGGTGAAAGACGAAGACGTCTGTCTTCATTGTGGGCTGTGTGCCGAACGATGCCCGACTGGCGCCTGGGATATGCAAAAGTTTCTGTTAACGACCACCAATGCCGGACCGCTTTGTCGCGATCAAAAAGCAAACGGTTCAGTCTTGGAGTCTGTATGAAACCCATTGAAGCTATTAACGACTTTGTCATTAAATTTGCTAACGTAAACGGCTCGGGTTCGGCCTCTGCCAACGAACTGTTTGCCAAAGCGATCTTGCGCATGGGTGTTCCCGTCAGTCCACGCAATATTTTTCCAAGCAATATTCAAGGTTTACCAACCTGGTATGAGGCTCGGGTCTGCGAACAAGGCTATTTAGGCCGACGCGGTGGCGTGGATATGATGGTTGCCATGAACCCGCAAACGTGGGATGCCGACATCGCTGAGATCGAACCAGGTGGCTACTTGTTTTACGACTCGACGCGTCCAATACCTGAATCCAAGTTTCGGCCCGATATTAATGTTATTGGGATCCCACTGACCGAGATTAGTAACGCAACCTATACCGACCCACGTCAGCGTCAGTTATTTAAAAACATCATCTACGTCGGCGCGTTATCCATGCTGCTTGCCGTTGACGCCGAAGTCTTTGAAAAACTTTTTGCTGAACAGTACAAAGGTAAAGAAGCCCTCCTCGATTCAAATATCCGCGCACTGCATCTTGGGCGTGACTATGTGAAAAAAAATCTGCAAGCACCGCTTGGAATACGCGTACGCAAATCGGACAAGATCGGAGATCAGATTTTTACAGATGGTAACAGCGCTGCAGCGCTTGGCTGTGTGTACGGTGGCGCAACGGTTGCAGCCTGGTATCCGATCACGCCATCATCTTCAGTGCCAGAGGCTTTTCAAAAATATTGTGACAAATATCGTACCGATGCCAACACCGGGCTAAATCGTTTTGCCATTGTGCAAGCCGAAGATGAATTAGCCTCGATCGGTATGGTCGTGGGTGCAGGTTGGAACGGCGCGCGCGCCTTCACGGCAACGTCAGGGCCCGGCATCTCGCTAATGGCTGAGTTTATTGGGCTTGCGTACTTTGCCGAGATCCCAGTGACGATCATTGATGTGCAACGCGGTGGCCCCTCAACCGGCATGCCTACGCGTACCCAACAATCCGACTTACTTGCTTGCGCCTACGCTTCTCACGGGGATACCAAGCATGTCATGCTGTTACCCGAAGATCCGTATGAATGTTTTGAATTTGCGGCCGCTTCACTTGATTTGGCAGATCGACTTCAAACACCGATCTTCTTCATGACCGACCTTGATATCGGGATGAATCAACGTCTGTCAAAGCCTTTTGTCTGGGATGATGCCCGCACGTATGATCGCGGCAAGGTCATGACCGCTGAAGAGCTGGAAGCCGGTAAGGATTTTGGTCGCTATAAAGACGTAGACGGGGACGGTATCGCTTGGCGCACGTTGCCGGGCACACACCCAACCAAAGGTGCCTACTTTACCCGCGGCACCACACGCGATCCCTATGCGCGCTACTCAGAACGTGGCCCAGACTACATCTACAACATGGAAAGGTTGCTGCGCAAATTCGAAACAGCCGCCGACATGGTGCCTCAGCCAATATTTACCAAAGCAGCCAAAGCGACTAAGTTGGGTGTCATTTACTTTGGCTCAACAAGCCCTGCCATGCAAGAAGGGCTTGATATCTTGAACGCCGAAGG
>JBAXLV010000029.1:0-11092 GCA_037134635.1 Alcaligenaceae bacterium | reverse complement strand
GCTCAGGGTACCGATGTGGTGGCGGCTATTCGTCAATTGACGCATGGTTTGGGTGCGCACGCGACGCTTGATGCTTCATCGTCATCTGAAGCAAGAAAGCAAGCAGTACAAAGCGTTCGTACTTGGGGTAAAGCGTGTTTTGTTGGAGAGGGCGGTACGGTGTCGCTAGACGTCAGCCCCGACATGTTGCGCCGTCAAGTCACCCTGATTGGTTCTTGGACCTTCTCAACGAATGGCCAGGCTGATTGCGCACGCTTCATTGCAGATCGAAAGATCGATGTCGACAGTTTGTTTACCCACAAGTGGACGCTTGCAGACGCTGAGAAAGCGTATCAGTTGTTTGATAAGCAAACGACTGGTAAAGGTGTTTTCTTGATGTAAGTCAGTCGTGATCTAAACGCTGTATTAGCGTTTAGATTGTTTTAATGAATAAAGGTATGGCTTGAAGATTACAAAAATTCTAGAAAAATCAGTGTCTTTGAACAGTAACGTTTCAAATTCACTGATTAATTTTTCAACCCATACCGTATCGCTGATCGCGTTAGTGACGGATCAGGTGCGCAATGGTCGCCCGGTCATTGGTTTATCTTTTAATTCGATTGGTCGCTATGCACAAAGCGGCATCATTGAGAAGCGCATGGTGCCCAGGCTGCTTGCGGCTAAACCCGACAGCTTATTGCAAGACAACGGACAGCTGAGCGCAGATAAAGTCTTGGCGTGCGCCATGCAAAATGAAAAGCCCGGCGGACATGGCGATCGTGCACATGCCGCGAGCGGTCTTGAATTGGCGGTGTGGGATCTCAATGCAAAGCTTAATGATGAACCTGCAAGTGTTTTGTTTGCGCGACATTTCGGCAATAAGAATTATTCGCCAAAAGTTTCTGTTTATGCGGCGGGCGGCTATTACTACCCGGGCGAACAGGCTGGTCGGCTCGAAAAAGAGCTAAGCGCGTATCAAAATCTGGGATTTAATCGTTTCAAAATGAAAATTGGCGGCGCCACCTTGGCCGAGGATGTTAAGCGTATTGAACGCGTGCTCTCGGTCGTTGGAGCAGGTAATAAGCTTGCGGTGGATGCCAATGGGCGCTTGAACTTAGAACAGGCTATTGCTTATGGACGGGCGTTGCAGCCGTATCAACTCATGTGGTACGAAGAAGCCGGTGATCCACTTGATTTTGAACTGAATAGTTTGCTCGCCAAAGAATACAAAGGCGCCCTAGCAACGGGTGAAAATCTTTTTTCACACCAAGACGTCAAAAATCTGGCGCTGTTTGGCGGAGCACGAATCGATCTTGATATTTTTCAAATGGATCCAGGCCTGTGCTACGGCGTGACCGAATATGCTCGAATGCTGGTTGAACTAGAAAGCCGCGGGTTCGATCGTAAGTTTTGCTATCCGCATAGTGGTCAGTTAATGGGTCTGCATGCCGTAGCGGGTTTAGGGCTTGGTGGTTGTGAGGTCTATCCTGGTGTCTTTGAGCCGATCGGTGGTCTGGGTGATCAAACGACGATTGATGATGGTGTGGTGACCATCTCGGGTGCAGCCGGCTTTGGTTTTGAAGAAAAGTCTAATTTAATGGCACATTTCGCTGCCCTGACAGAATAGAGTATTTACTCTATTCTCTAGTTCTGTCGCAACTCTCATCATTAAAATATGCCTAAGCTGATCGGTTTCTTAGTGCTCTGGGTTTGTGTGTCCGTCGGGGCTCACGCCCAAGACACAACGCGTTTAATCGTCCCCTTCGCACCGGGTGGGCCAACCGATCAGATCACACGCCTGATTGCGGCAGAGCTGACGAAGCTGACCGGTAAAACCACCGTCGTTGAGAACAAGCCCGGGGCGGGTGGAATCATCGCGGCACAGTATGTGGCGCAAGCCAAGCCCGATGGCACGGTGTATCTGGTCGGATCGCCTTCGGTATTGGTCATCAATCAGGGTCTGCAGAAAAAATTACCGTACGACCCCGAACGAGATTTTGCGCCAGTCTCCGGCATGACGCGCTCGCCACTGATCTTGATCGTCAAGGCAGACTCGCCCGTGAACGATGCAAAACAATTAGCAACGCGTGCGAACACCTTAAAAAATTTGATGCCAATGGCGTCTGCCGGCAATGGCACGATTCCTCACTTAGCGGGCGTCTACTTTAATCAAAAGGCAGGTATGAGTGCCTTGCATGTTCCCTTTAACGGTGTCGCACCGGCGTTGGTGAGTGTACTGTCGGGTGATACGGTATATATGTTTGATACGCTCTCGACTTCAATTGAAAATATCAAAGCTGGCAAAGTCAAAGCGCTCGGCATTGCGAGTTCGACTCGTTTTAGCGATTTGCCAAACATTGCAACATTGCAAGAGCAGGGATTTAGTATGCAGGCCTCGTCGTGGTTCGGCCTGATGGCACCGATTAAAACCTCAAAGACTACGGTGCTTGCAATGAATGAAGCCATCAATACCATACTGACTTCATCTGAGTTTTCCAGCAAAATGATTGCAATGGGCATCGAAACCATGCCGGGTAACGTTGAGCAATTCACAAACTTTATCGCAGAAGAGCGCGCGCGCTGGTTGCCCGAGGTGTTGCGTCTAAACTTATCCACTGATTGAGATTGAATATGCCGAGCCCTGTTGACACCCTTGCGCAGTTTGTTAGTCAGACACAGTTAAGTGATGTTCCTGCTTCGGTACAGCATCACGCAAAACTTGTCCTGCTGGATACGCTTGGCGTGATACTCGCCGGCTTCGAACAGCCCGAAGTGCAGGCGTTACAAAAGACCTTTTCGAGTACCGCAGGAACGGGTGCAACCGTTTTGACGCGTGGTTGGCCTGTTAACGATCCTCGTACAGCTGCGCTGATAAACGGTACTGCCGGTCGTTCAATCGAGTTGTGCGAAGGGCATCGTTTCGTTGCTTGTCAGGCGGGGGTCCAGGTATTGCCTGGCTTGTTCGCAAGTGCCGAAGTCTTGGGTCGAAGCGGTGCTGATTTGCTTTTGTCACTCGTGCTGGGGTATGACGTTGCGGTGCGAATGGGCTATGCCCTCAAGCCACGACCGCTTGCTCATCAAAATGGTCAAAGCTCGATGATTGGTGCTGCGGCCGGCGGGGCGCGTTTGCGGGGCCTAAATACCACTCAAACCAGCCAGGCGATGCAAATTGCCGCGACACTTGTTTTGACCCCAAGCTACACCAATGCCGTTGCTGGCGCCACAACGCTGAATGTCGCCGGGGGGATGTGCGGTTTTGCTGCGTCGTTAGCGCCCGAAATGGCGCAGGCAGGTTTTATTGCACAAGATAATGCGATCGGTGAGGCCTTTGCAAACTTGGTCGGCGATGGCTATCAAGAAGATAAACTGCTTGAAGAGTTGGGTAGTCGTTTTGAAATCACGCGTAATTACTTCAGGTTGCGTGCCTGCTGTAATCCAATCTATGCGTCGCTCGATGCTTTTGAAGAGGCTTGGGCGCAAGCACAGACGACACCTGACCAAATCGAGCGCGTTGATGTAGACACGTATCGCTTTGCCTCAGCGATGCAAAGTCAGACACCGCGCAATGGGTTTGCTTCAAAATATTCATTGCCTCATGCTGTCGCGGCCATTGCCTTACGGGGTAGTGCCGGCTACGGCTCTTTTACTGAGTCTTTTGTGCAAAGCACAGAGGTCGCGGCCTTGCGTCAGCGAGTTTTTGTTAAAGAAGATCCGGCGTTAAACGCTCAATTTCCAAGACTTAAGCCTTCGCGCGTCACACTTACTTTAAAAGGCGGAAAGAAAATCACAACAAGTTGTGAAAGCGCCAAAGGTGATTTTCAAAAACCCTACCAAGAGTCTGAAATTCGAGAAAAGTTTTATGAGCTTGCTGGCCTGGTGCTGACCAAGCCAGGTGTCGATGAACTTGAAGAAACCATTGATCAAATTGAAAAAAACATCAGCATTAATAGCATCATCAGTGTCTTACGAAAGCATACGCGAAGCTAAAACATGAAACAGACAGAGGCGTTGAAGGCTCAAGTACTGGCGCTGCATCCAGACGCCACTCAATTATTTGAAGCGTTGCGAGCGGGCAGTGTTGATCTCGTTCACCGAGGGGTCACGCGTGATACCTATGGCCCTGGCGAACAATTCGCCCACGATTTAGTTCAGAAGTATGCTCAGGCACTTGGCTTAGAAGTACGACAAGACCATTTGCGTAATACGTATATGGTTTGGCCCGGTGTTGATCGTCAAGCACCCGCAATTGTGATTGGTTCGCATCTCGACTCTGTGGCAGCCGGAGGTAACTATGATGGCGCGGCTGGTGTGATGGCGGGCTTGCTTGCGGTGCAAGCCTTGCAGCAAGCTGGGCTTAGATTGAGTTGCGACGTCGTTGTCATGGGGATCAGAGCAGAAGAAAGTATCTGGTTCCAAGTTTCGTACGTGGGCAGCCGCGGTGCTTTAGGCACCTTGCCGGCGAGCGCCTTACAACAAAGACGTATAGACACGGGTCGTACGCTGACAGAGCACTTGCGTGAGGCAGGAGGTGATCCTGAAGCCGTTGAGAAGGGTGTCGCGTACCTGAATAAAGCGAATGTCAAAGCTTTTTTAGAATTACATATCGAGCAGGCGCCGAGTTTAGGATTGACGGGCTTTCCGACTGCGATTGGTACGGGGGTCCCAGGGCATTTTAGATTTCCGAGCGCAAAAATTACCGGTGAATATGGTCATGTGGGGCTTGGTTGGCGCTTTAGGCACGACGCAGCCTTGGCGGGCGCAGAGCTATCCGTTGAGTTAGATGCGCTGTGGGAGCAATGGGAAAAATCCGGCCGTTTGATGGCCTGCACCTTTGGTCAGTTTCATACCAACGTGGCACGCCATGGCATGACGATTGTTCCGGGTGAGTTTCACTTTAGTTTGGATGTCAGGGCGTACGATGACGCCGATCTTGTCGAACTTGAAGAACGCTTCATGGCACTTGTGGCGCAGATTGAAAAAAAACGAGGCGTCAAAATTGATCTTGGTGTGCGGGCTTCAGCAAAAGTGGCGAAAGCAGATCAAACGCTGACGCAGCAATTGCGGGATTGCGCCCTGCGTTTGAAACTTAAGTCGTGCGATCTGCCGAGCCCAGCTTCGCATGATTCAGCCGCGTTTTGTGCGGCAGGTATCCCGTTTGGCTTTATCTTTATTCGTAATCCAAACGGCAGCCATCATCCTGATGAAGAGATGTCGATTGATGATTTTTTAGAGGGTACGGCAGTGATGACAGAATGGTTAGCAACGCATTGCATCAGTTCTTGAGTTTGTAGCCTGTCTTAAAAATCCAAGTAATAATTGCAATACAAATGATTAACAGCCCAAGGGTCATCACTAGGCTAAGCGTCAGGCTAACATCGCCGACATTGTAAAAGCTCCAGCGAAATCCACTGACCAAATACACGACGGGGTTGAGTAATGCCACTTTTTGCCAAAAGGGAGGGAGTAGTTCAAGCGAGTAAAAGCTACCCCCTAAAAATGTTAAGGGCGTGATAATCAGAAGGGGCACCACCTGTAGTTTTTCAAAATTGTCTGCCCAGACGCCGATGATAAAACCAAGCAAACTAAATGTGACCGCAGTACAGATCAAAAAAAACAGCATCCAAAAGGGGTGCATGATATGAATTGGAACAAAGATCGTTGAAGTCGCCAAAATAATGAGGCCAAGGAAAATCGTTTTTACTGTGGCTGCTCCGACATAACCCAAGACAATTTCGAAGTGTGAAATTGGCGCTGAGAGTAACTCATAAATAGTGCCAGTGAATTTTGGAAAGTAAATGCCAAAGGACGCATTTGAAATGCTTTGAGTTAACAAAGAGAGCATGATCAGACCAGGCACAATGAAGGCGCCGTAGCTCACCCCGTCAATATCCGTCATCCGCGAACCGATGGCTGCACCAAATACAATGAAAT
The DNA here is from genome assembly GCA_037134635.1 of Alcaligenaceae bacterium. Classification (GTDB taxonomy): domain Bacteria; phylum Pseudomonadota; class Gammaproteobacteria; order Burkholderiales; family Burkholderiaceae_B; genus Zwartia. The sequence goes on along the minus strand of JBAXLV010000029.1, from coordinate 5,182 downwards.
ATAGGGATGTTGAGATGACCGGCGCAATAACGCTTTGCATCATGGTTCGCAAGGCACGCGACATCTCAAAATTGAAGATGGCTTTGATGGCATAAATATTGAGTTGCACGCTTAAGCGTCCTTTTGACTGGTCAGACTCACGAAGATATCTTCAAGCGAGCTTTCATTTGTATGCAAGTCTTTAAACTTGATGTTGACTTGTCCAAGCTGATTTAAAAGATCAGTAATCCCCACGTCTTTGTTTGTGGCATCGTAGGTGTAGATCAGTTCATGACCTTCTTTGGCAAGTGCTAGACCAGTGATCTTGAGTTCGGGTGGAACCTCACTCAGTGGTTTGGTCAGCTGCAGGATCAATTCTTTTTTCCCAAGCTTTTTCATTAAGTGGCTAGTCTCATCGACCAAAAGGATTTCACCTTTGGTGATGATGCCGATACGGTCGGCCATTTCTTCGGCCTCTTCGATATAGTGCGTCGTCAAGATGATTGTGACACCCGTCTTTTTCAGCGCCTTGACCAATTGCCACATATCGCGCCTGAGACTGACATCGACGCCGGCGGTGGGTTCATCCAGAAATAAAAGCTGAGGTTCGTGTGACAGTGCTTTTGCGATCATCAGTCGGCGTTTCATCCCTCCTGAAAGTCGCATGATCTTGCTGTCCTTCTTATCCCAGAGTGATAAATCTTTAAGAATCTTTTCAATGAGTGCGGGGTTTGCAGGCTTTCCAAACAGGCCACGACTAAAGCTGACCGTATTCCAGACCGTTTCAAACATGTCAGTTGCGATTTCTTGCGGCACCAGACCTACACGCGCTCTGGCTTGTCGGTAATGCTGAATATGGTCAAAGCCATCAATGGTGACGGTACCAGTGCTAGGTGTCACAAGGCCACAAATAATGCTAATTAAGGTTGTTTTTCCGGCGCCGTTTGGGCCGAGCAGTGCAAAGATCTCGCCTTGCGTAATCTCAAGATTGATATTTTTTAAGGCGCTAAAGCCGCTTGCGTACGTCTTTGAAAGCTGAGAGATACTGATCATGTTTAAAACGTGCCTATTGGTGTGTCGCGAAGAAGAGGCTCGCTTGGCCTCAGGATACACCAAGGCTGAAGGAACGCGCTAACGACCCAGTCTTCCACCGGCACGTGCTAAATAAAACCATTCTTGTCCTGGTTGAGACTTGATATTTGGAAACACAATAAAGCAGTCTTGCTCAGCATTCAGAGCGGTGCCATCTGTGCGCGTGCCGATTAACGTACCTTTTTTCAGTGAATCAAAGCTTTTCCATGGTTGAGAAAATTGATCGTTTATATCAAAGCGATCAAAGACGTCATAGAGACCTAAGACCTCGAAGTTAGTCGCAGCAGCAGGTGGGTTGCCTTTGATTAGGCCGGTGTGCACTAACGTATTGATGATGGCTTGATAGGCAACTTCTCGACCATTGACATCATCGTGTTGTCCGCATTCAAGTGTGATGGCCCATCCACCGTTCGCACGCATGTACTCGGTTGTGCCAACGCCGTACCCTGTATCGATATCAACATGACTAGCGTTAAATCGCCCAGCATTGACCTCTTGAATTCGCCGCGCGATGCCTTTGGCGTACGTGTCGAGCCAACCATAAACGAAACGATTGCATCCCAGCCGTTGCACTAACGCCTCTTCTGTTTCAGCCTGCGTGAAGGGCTCAAGCGCTTTTGCATTATTAGCGGGACCAAACAAGGCAAACGCGCGATCGCCACTTTGAAATGAATGTAGGTCAAGTAAGCCGTCATGTTCGGCAAGTAAGGGGCACAGCCAATTTGCTAAATGATCTTCGTATTGTTCAGGATTTTTGGTGGGCGCGAGACGTCGGTTCAAATTGCGATCACCCGCACGGCGCTGCAGTCTGTAGGCTTTTGGATTTGTGACTGGCACAACAGTAAGGGTCCCGCAGAGTAATTTGATCTCGCCTTCTTCAATCTGTTGAATTAGGCGTTTAATCGCAAAGGTGCCGCACGTCTCGTTACCATGCACGGCTGCAGTAATGATCAGTCGAGGGCCTGCAATTGGGCTTGTAAACCGAAGCGCCTGAAAAGGGCGCTCATCTTGGAGCGGGATGTTTTCAGGCAAAGAAAGAAGAGCTTTAGAGGGTAGCGACATGGCGGGCTGAGTGGTTTGAAAGAAGTGCTTAGAGGGGTAACTTCGTGAACATTTTAGTATGATGCAGTTTATCGCAACATTTCCATAGAACTTCTAGCCACCTTAGGTGCAGAAAATGCCATTGTCCTATACGCAAAATCTTGAGGATTATCATCTTTCACTTGCTTTTGCGGGTCAAGAACGTGGGTTCTATATTGATATCGGTGCCGGGCATCCCGTTGCCGACAATGTTTCTCTTTGGTTTTATGAGCGCGGCTGGAACGGTATCGTTGCCGAGCCAATCCCAGAGTTGGCTAACCTATACAAAAAAATTCGAGAGCGCGATACGGTGTATCAGGGTTTGATTGGCCGTGAGATCGGGACAGTAGATTTTTTTCATGTGAATCGCTTGCACGGCTTTTCAACCACGATCGAATTACATGCAGATGTTGCCAAAGAGTTCGGCGCCGACTATCAACGCCTGTCTTTACCCATGCTGACTTTGTCTAAATTATGTGAAGTTCATCAGGTCAAGCAAATTGATTTTTTAAAGATAGATGTTGAGGGTGCCGAAAGTGACGTGTTAGCAGGCAACGACTTTAATCGTTTTCGTCCGAAGGTGATCGTGGCTGAAGCGGTAACGCCCGGTAAGGGCGAGCCCGCTTGGGATGCCTACGAGCCCTTGCTATTGGCGAATGGTTATAAATTCAGGCTCTTCGATACACTGAACCGTTTTTATGTTGCTGAAGAATGCCCTGAAATTTTCGAGCGCTTACCTGCAGAGCGTGCGCCTTGGGATGATGTCACGCATATGTACGAAATTGGTCGAGCGCCCGAACAAGCGAATCACCCTGACTTTGCGTTGGCGCAACAACTTGCACGCGGATTTTGGGCTGCGTTACCGCATATGGATCAAGCGGTTCTACAAGATATCATTGTTAGAGGTAAACGCGCAGGTGATGTAGCAGCCTTCGAACAAATCAGCTCACCTGAGATGCGTATTGCACTAGGTCGGATCGCTTGTGGGTATGATGGTGGTCAGATCATCAATGAATAAGTGATGAGCCCAACGCCTATGGGCACATAAAACGAGTAACTGCGATACGCATTAAAATAAAATCATTAAAATAAAATCATTAAAATGAAATCAAACCACAAAGGAGCCACACCATGATTCATGTTTTAGCCGTCATTACTGCCAAGCCCGGTTTACGCGATACCATTCTGACGCACTTCCGCGCGAATGTTCCAGCGGTGAAGGCCGAAAAGGGTTGCATCGAATACGGTGCGGCGATTGATGCCGAAAATGCACCTGCGATCCAAACTCCTTGGGGCCCAGATACTTTTGTGGTGATTGAGAAATGGGAAAGCATGGACGCACTGAAGGCTCACTCAGTTGCGCCGCATATGGCAGCGTATGGTGCCAAGACTAAAGAGTTTATTGCGAGTCGCGTGATTCATTTGCTGTCACCGACTTAAGCTAAACGATCAAAAAAAACACCAAGATTCTATGAAAGGAATCTTGGTGTTTTTTAATGCGTAGACGCGAGTACTTCAGGTTTTAAATCGTCGATTTTTTGGTGCGTGTGAGCCAGGCCAGAGCGGCGCCCGTAATCAACACGGGGATTAATGATCCCGCATTCAAGAAGTTCCAGCCATTGCTGGTTACTAAGGCGCCCGAGCTAAAGGACGTGATCATCATGGTGGTAAATACAAAAAAGTTGATGGCACCTTGCGCTTTGTCTTTTTCTTCTGGTCGGTAGGCCGTCAACGCAAGGTTGGTTGCTGCAGTAAATAAAAAGTTCCAGCCAACGCCCAAAACGAAAGACGCTATCAAGAAGTGATACACATCAATTCCCATCAGCGCGATCAAAATACACCCGATGTTAAGAATGACGCCTAAGCCCATGATCTTGGTTGTACCAAAGCGTTTGATCAGTGATCCCGTAAAAAATCCGGGCGCAAACATGCCAATCACATGCCATTCAAGCACCAGGGCTGTATCTGAAAAAGGCATGCCGCACATTTGCATCGCCAGAGGAGTCGCGGCCATTAAAAGGTTCATCACGCCGTAACCCAGAGCTGAACCGATTACGGCAACAACAAAAACAGGTTGACGCAGAATTTCAGATAGAGGGCGACCGGGTGGCAATACTTTTTTAACCTCAACCTCATCAGGGAATTGGATGAAGTTCATCACGGCCAAGCCTAAGAAGCCAGCAACGGTCAGTGTGAGGTATGCACCTAAAAACGGGGTGTCAAAACTATTGCGTGTCCAGTTGGCCAGATTGGGGCCGATGACGGCCCCGATGATGCCACCTGCCAACACCCAGGACACTGCTTTTTCGCGCAGACTAATGTGAGTCAGTTCGGCTGCGGCAAAACGATAGAGTTGCCCATTTGCGCTGTAGTAGCCCGCGAAGACAGTCCCAGCCACCAGTATCCAGAAGTTTTTAGAGTAAGCCGCATAGGCGCAGACCAGGGACGACAGAATGGCGACGATCAAGCCCGTTTGAAATGATTTTTTGCGACCCAGTTTCTTTTGGTATTTTGCAACGATCGAAGTCGAGAGTGCGCCGCCAACGACATAACCCATGATGGGTAGGGTTGCAATCCAAGCGACGCTAGTGAGGCTTAAGCCCACCAGGCCATTGATCGCAATGAAGGTGACGTTATTCGTGAGAAAGATGCCTTGGCAAACGATCAGAAGAACGAGATTTTTATTGAAAAGCTTATGTTGATTTTGCATCAGATAATTAAAGCATATGCTTAGACTGCTTTTGCTTGAATTGGTATGTTTGAAATAAATTATTAATGCTGCGGTGCGTCATAGGAAGTTGATCTGCTGAGTAAAATACTAGGGTCATTTGCGCTCGGCAAACTCAAAGATTGTCATGCCAAGCACCATTGCAGCCACAAAGATCAGTGCTTTTTCTTGGCCCGCGGCCATCGAAACTAACGCGGGGCCTGGGCAAAATCCTGCTAAGCCCCAGCCCGCACCAAAAAGTAGGCTGCCAATCACCAGACGTCTGTCGATAATATTTGATGTGGGCAAGGTGAGTGCGTCACC
>JBAXLV010000028.1:0-11117 GCA_037134635.1 Alcaligenaceae bacterium | reverse complement strand
GTGGCGACCGCCACTGCACTTTTGTGCGGGGCTGCTTTGAGCGTGGATTCGAAGGCGAGGACGGCGGCGGCCCCGCAAATGGCACTGCCCGCAGCGGTCAGCATCGCGGTATCGCGATCAAGCTTGAGCAAACGCGTGCCGATCAAGGTGCCAAGGATCAGGATGCTCAGCACGATTCCCACTGAAACGAGAATCCCAGGCAAGCCGACCTCAAGAATTTGCTGCACGCTGATGTTGAGTCCGTAGAACGCGACGGCGACTCGCAGCATCCGGCGAGCCGTGAAATGTACGCCGATGCCCCATTCGGCGGGCATGGTGCCTCGCAAGAAGTTGCCATAAAGCATGCCACAGACAATGCCAATCACTAAAGGGCTAAAACCCAGTGCTTTGATCGAGGGAACTGCGGCCAACTGTACGACGGCCGCCGCTAATAAACCGACAAATAGCACGCCATTAATTTTGTCGCGCCAGGGCGAGGCACTTACGAGATTAGGCTGAGACATACCGTGAGTATTGTGGCGTTTAAGGGGTGACCGAAGCCACTGACCGAGATACTACCCCGAATCCCCGATTCATGAGGCGTATTTAAGGCAATTTGATCGACTTGCGGGCAGGCAATGCCATAAATGATGTTGGAGGATTGTCTCAACGGGTAACATCAAATAAAGCAGCCTACCCAACATGAACACGCGAACCTCTTCAATAGTTTACGAGACCAGCCTTTTGCGCTGGTTCGCGAGCCGAATGTGATCGACGTCGCGCAGCGGGAGCAATCCTTCAAACAATTAGGCGTCCCTGAGGTCTGGGCGGGCCGTTCGTCTTATACCGTGCTCGATTTGACGGATGAGTATGGTGTGCGGTTTGTGAGCCTGTGGGATCGGTGGCGACGTGAACCGGGGCGTTGTGCAAGACTGCATGCGGTGCTTGTTGTGCCAACGCTTCCCACTCGCGACGTCTTGCGCGCGCACTTGCTGAATTGTTTGCCAGGCAAATTGCACGACCTTGCCAGGCAGCTGGTCGAGCAATGGCCGTTATGTCTGCCGGGGGTGCACCGGCTCGAGTTCGAATCATTGCGTGTGACCCTGACTTTGGCGGTGGGTACGGCGCCCGTGCTTTTGTCGCGCCTCAGTCTTTTAGCGGATGCCGTCATTCTTTCGTCTGAGGTGTTGGTCGCGCCAACGCAACAACAGACCACTTTGGCGGCTGGGCTGAGTCGTTTGCTCAAGAAAAACGCGGTGCTACTCACGTTGACGACAACGCCTGTTTGGCCTGTTTGGCTAGAAAATCATTTGACCTTTCATGCGCAGGCCGTGCAGCAGAGCGAAAGGTCAGTCAGTCAGTCGAAAGTGGATTCGTCGAGCGCGCCCAAGCCGGTCGTTTTTTTAAGCGCGCGCGTATCGCCGAAGGCTTGCCATCAAGAGGCTCATGACGGTTCGTGTGGCCTGAGCGCTGGACCACAACAGATGATTGTGGTGGGGGGCGGATTTGCGGGTATGCACGTGGCGCAGTCGATGGCGCTCAGGGGGTGGGAGGTCACGGTGCTTGATGCTGCGTCAGTGCAGGGCGGCGGACAGTGCGGGCATCTTGCTGCGGCGCTGACGCCAGTGGTCTCGCGTGATGACGATCAGTACGCACGGTTGTCACGCGCGGGGAGTTTGCGCGCGCAGGCCCGCTGGGCCAAGATGCCAGACTCAATTGTGATGGCTTGCGGTGCAATTCAACTGCAGCGCGCGAGCGGGCGCATCGTTGATTTAAAAAGAATCGTCGAGGGATTGGCGTTTCCGCAGCAATGGTTGCAGTATATGGATGCGGCACAAGCAAGTGAGCGGGCGGGCATGAAGCTTGAGCGGGGTGGTTTGTATTTTCCGACGGCGCGACGGGTGCGGCCGGAGGCGTTGCTAGATCGACTCGCGCAGACAGAAGGTGTCCGGCGCCAGCAGGCTCAGGTTGCCCGAGTCGATGCGTTTGGCCAGCTGTGGCGCGTGTGGGATCGTTCAGGGCAGCTGATTGCGCAGGCGCCGCAGATGGTGTTGGCGGGGGGGGTGGCCACACGACAGGTGCTGGAAGCAAGCGGTTTGCTACGCGCGGATTCGCGTATGGCTGCGATGTATGGTCTGGGCGGCGAGCTCACCTACCTTCCTGAGACACTGCTCGCCGGTGGGCCACGCTGCATTGTGTCTGGGGACGGCTATATTCTGCCGGCGGTGCAGGGCCAATGTGTGCTAGGCAGCAGTTACCTCAATGAGGGCCCTTCTGGAGAGACGACGCTGGCGGGTCGACAAGAAAACCTGGGTCGTGTTGCCAGCCTGTTGAATCAGTCTGTGGCGCTGAGCGCAGACGAGCAAGGCGCCTTAAAAGGCTGGGTTGGCCAGCGGGCGGTCGTGCCCGATCGTTTCCCGGTAGTGGGGCCGGTGCTGAATTCGCCCGGTCTGTGGCTCTCAACGGGCTTTGCTTCTCGAGGGTTGACCTGGGCGAGTTTGGCCGGCGACCTCATCGCAGCGGCCCTAACTGGCGAGCCTATGCCACTAGAAAACGATATAATTGTAAGAATTAGTCAAAATTAGCAGTTTTTTGATGAATAAAGAGCAATTTTAATAATTCATCAAAGGTAGCGAGACAGTCACTGCATACTTAATTTTTAGCTCTACCCGCCCGCTTGAATATGAGATTAATCCGAATTTATACGGTTTGAGTTTATTAAAGTGGCTAAATCCGTCAGAATAGCGCCTTTGGTCGCTTAAACCTTTGCGCTAAACATGTACCTAGATACCCTAAAGCTGATTGAGACGCTGCCCACCAAGGCAAGCTTCGACGTGGGCGGTGGATTTAGACTGGCTGTTGAACCGCACGCGCCAGGTGTGTACAGAGTTCGTTGCGGTCGCGCCGAGGCACTCGCTGCCGATATTTTGCCTGGTGGTCGTGGTCGTGCTCACGCCGAGGTATTGTTAGCGCGCCCTGAGGCGATCGGTGAGTCAGTACTCGAGCCGTTAACGGGTGAGATAAAGGGTTGGCAACTCACGCAAGGTGACTCGACTCTTGAGCTGCAGGCAAATCCCTTTCAATTGCTTTTAAAACGTCACGGTAAGCCACTGCTAGTGCTATCTGCCGCTGGCATACAGGGCGCCGAAAATTTTTGGACGCTTGGCTTTGAACTTCAAGCTCAAGAAAAAATCTTTGGCTTAGGTGAGACGCCTGGCGATCTCGATCGCCGCGGCGAAACCATCTTGTCTGATGACCCCGAACATCGCGCGTTGCCTTTGGCCTGGAGTCCGAACGGGTGGGGCGTTTATATCAATTCACTCGGTCGCGTCGAGCATGACCTCGGGTGTGAAAACGCCGACGAGTACGCGATTGCGCTTGAAGACGCCACGTTAGATTTTTTTCTGTTCGCCGGCGAGCCTGCTGAAATCCTCAATCAATATACGCAACTGACCGGGCGTGCCGGCCAACCTGCGCTATGGACGATGGGCGTCTGGGTTGAACAGCCCCAGGATCATAGCGCGACTCAAACTGCTGAGATGATCGCTGACTTTCGTGCCCAGCAGGTGTCGGTTGATGGTGTGCTGATGTTGCCGCCTGCCGCCTGGACTTACCAAGACTCGAAGTTGCTTCCTGACTGGGATCACGCGCGGTTTCCTGACCCCAAACAAGTGATCGGTGTCTTTGGCAAACATGCTGTCCATCTTTGCTTACACACGATACCAGCTTCGATTGCGGGTACGACGAACTTCACCGAACTCGAAGACCGTGGCTGGTTGCTTGCAAACGAAGCCGGAGACGCACATGTTTTTGAAGGTGTTGCTGCGACGGGTGGCAAACCTTTTGGCTTGTTAGATCTGACGCATCGTGATGTCTTGAATATGTGGTCAGAGCGCCATCGACATCTTGCTGAAGACGGTGTCGGTGCAACTGCCTGTGATGTGCAATTTGATATTCCTGACACGGTAGTCGCGCGTGGTGGCGAAACGGGCGCAGTCTTGCGCTCAATTTATCCGGCGTTGGCTCGGCGTGCGTTGTTTGAAGCCGCTGCAGGTCACCGTGTGCCACCAGAGGGTGTAGTGTTTAGCTCGGATTTGTTTGCGGGTGCCCAGCGCCTGCTTTGGCAGAGTGCACCGCGTGTGCCAAATACTTGGGCCGGGCTGCAGCACACCTTGCGTACTGCCTTGTCGATTGGCGCCAGTGGCGTGCCGGTGCAAATGCATGCCTTGGGTAATGCTCAGGCGCCCACCGATGCGATGACTCCCGAGCTATATTTGCGTTGGCTTGGAATTGCAGTTTTTTCAGCTAACTTTGCCTTCCAATCTAATCCCAAACTGATTCCGACGAGTTTTGATGAGACCACGCGCGCGCATATTCAAACTTGGTTGCAGTGGCGCTACCGTTTAATCCCTTACGTGTTGGGTGCGATTGAAGACGCTGCGCGCACTGGCTTGCCAGTACAGCGTTCGATGGCAATGTCGTTTCCTGCTGATGCCGAGGCGCAACGCTGGGATACACAATACATGTTGGGCCCCGCTGTGTTGGTGGCGCCTGCAATGCAATCTGGCACCGAACTTAAAGTCTATCTGCCTAAAGGCGAAGCCTGGTGGGATTTAAATACAGGCTGGCGCTATGAGGGCGGCACTGTTTGGACAATCTCTTGCGGGCTCGGTACGATTCCAGCCTTTGGCCGTGAAGGGCATATGCTGTGCCTAGGGCCTACTGCCAAACATACTGGCGAGTTCAACTCTGCCCGCATCCTGGATGAAGTTTGGATGTTTGGAATGCCTGTTCATAATCCAGTGGTCATGCGAAACAAGATTCGTGTGATGCAGATGCAGGGCTCAAGCTATATCAAAGGGCTTGAGGGCTTGCGCATTGCGCCAAGCGAAGGCCTTGAGGTCAAGCGCCGCGGTGCCGAAGTGCGGATTTCTCGCGCTCGCTAAACTAGGTCTAGCACCCCTGGCTCGCGACTGTGCGCCAATCAATTTCATAGACGAGGCTTTTGATGAAACCCAATTCGCCCTTGCCCACGCATAACCGTTATCCCTATTCGATGATCGATCAGCGCCCAGATTTTAGTTGGCCTGAGGGCAAGCGCTTAGCGTTTTATGTTTGTTTTAATCTCGAATACTTTGCTTTTGGTGCGGGTATGGGCTCGGATGTCGGTTTGGCAAATCCTGCGCCGAATCACCGCAGCTATGCGTGGCGCGATTACGGCAATCGAGTTGGCCTGTCGCGCATGCTGGATTTGATGGATGAGCTGGGCCTACCCGCGTGCCATAACGTGAACACCTTCTTGTACGATGCCCATCCTCAAATGTTTGAGCGCATCCGTAAGCGTGGTGATGAAATCATTGGGCACGGGCGCACGAACTCTGAGCGACACTCGGGGATGTGGGAGGCTGATGAGGCGCGTTGGTTGGCCGAGGCGACCGATGCGATCACGCGAAATGAAGGTAAGCCCCCCACAGGGTGGATGAGCCCCTGGCTGTACGAAACCAATTTGTCGCCTGATCTTTTGCAAGAAGCGGGCTATAAGTATTTACTGGATTGGCCCTGCGATGATCAGCCGATCTGGATGAAGACACGAGCAGGAAAAATTTTGTCAGTGCCCTATCCGATCGAAGTCAATGACTCGCCAGCTATCGTCTTTAGAAATAAATCGGCGGCTGAGTTTGGTGACATGATCGTTGAACAATTTGAAGAGATGTTGCTGCAAAGTGAAAAGCAAGCACTTGTCTGTCCAATTGCGTTACATACTTTCGTTGTGGGTCAGCCTTTCAGGATGGGCCACCTGCGTCGAGCGCTGAAGCATTGCGCAGAGCACCCTAAAAAAGATATGGTTTGGTATACCCGACCAGGCGATATTGCAGACTACTGCTATCGCTTGCCCGCCGGTACGCTCGCTTAAATTAGATCTCTGAGCTCGCGCCTTAAAATCTTACCCACGTTTGATTTGGGTAATTCAGTTCTGAACACAATTTGTTTGGGGCGTTTGTAATTGGTGAATTGCTCTGTGCAGTAGGCTTGAATCTGCTGCTCCGTGAGGGTGGGGTCCTTTCTCACGACAAACAATTTGACGGCCTCGCCGGTATGCTCATCGGGCACGCCAATGACGGCGCATTCTAAGACGCCCGGCAGACGAGAGATCACCTCTTCAAGTTCATTAGGAAAAACTTTGAAGCCTGAGATGACGATCATGTCTTTTTTGCGATCGATGATTTTGACGTATCCATTTTGACCTCTAAAACCGTTATCACCGGTTTTAAAGGAACCTGCAGCGGTCGTGACCTTGGCTGTTTCTTCTGGCCTGTTCCAATAGCCCGCCATGACCTGCGGTCCCCGTATTGCGATTTCTCCGGGTGAGCCCAGCGGTACCGATTGACCTTCATCATCCAGGATTTGGATGTCTGTACTGGGTACTGGCAGGCCAATGGTTCCGGTGTAGTGTTCGATCGTGGTGGGGTTGACGCAGGCGACGGGCGAAGTCTCAGAGAGCCCATAGCCCTCAACAATGGGGGTGCCAGTTAATTGCTGCCAACGATCCGCGACTATCTTTTGAACGGCCATGCCACCGCCAATGCTCACCAGCAAGTTTGGCAATTGAATCTTGGCAAAGGCAGGGTGATTTGTCAGGGCGTTGAACAGCGTGTTCACCCCAGGGAAAATATGCAGGTCAGGGTGTTGGCTTAAAAGTTTGATTAAGCCGGGCAGGTCTTTGGGATTAGGCACCAGAATATTTAAACCACCCTCGCGAAGCCCGACCAGCGCGCACGAGGTCAGCGCAAAGATGTGATACAGGGGCAAGGCACATAAGAATACCAATTGCTCGATCGGACGGCGATGCAAGGCCGGTGCAAGCCAGGCATCCACCTGCTCAACATTGGCCAAAATGTTTCGATGCAGCAGGACCGCGCCCTTAGAGACTCCAGTCGTGCCGCCCGTGTACTGCAAAAAGGCCACGCTGTCTTGCGTCAAGTTCACTTGCCGTGCGGGGTGTTGGCTGCCAATTTTCAGCGTCTGAGTAAACCTGACATGGCCTGGCAGACTCCACCGAGGCACCAGTTTCTTCACATGGCGCACGACAAAGTCGACGATTTTTCCTTTTAGGCCAAGTTGCTCGCCCAGGCTGGTCACAATGACCTGTTTGACTGGTGTTTTACCTTGCAGGCTCTCAAAAACATGCGCAAAGTTTTCAAGCACAACCAACACGCTCGCACCGCTGTCGCTGAGTTGATGTTCAAGCTCGCGGGCGGTGTAGAGGGGGTTCGTGTTAACCACCACGTAGCCCGCCCGCAAGATGCCAAGCATGGCGATCGGAAACTGCAAGATATTAGGCAGCATGACAGCCACCCGTGCGCCTGGCGCTAACCCAAGCGTTTGTAGGTAATTGGCAAAACACTGAGATTGCACATCGAGCTGCGTAAAGGTGAGCGCTTTGCCCATACACAGGTAGGCTTTGCGGTCAGCGAAACGTCGAAACGCGCCCTCAAATAAGTCAACTAATGAGCCGTAGGCAGAAATATCAATATTTTCAGGTACACCCGCAGGGTAGTGGCTGAGCCAAGGCTTGGTGGGTGATGGTGTTTGCGTCATAGTTGTCATCTAGCCTTGCTATCTTTGGTCGTGGTGACTCTGTACCAATAATAGTCGGCGGCACTCGGTTAATACCATTAGCGTTTTAACTAATGGACAAAAGACTTGTTATTATAAAAAAATACGAACGATCGTGCTATTATTTTAATTAATCGAAATTAGCAGTGCTCAAAAAAATGAAACTCGAGCAAGTCTCGGTGGTCCAGACGATACAGCAGGCGCATGCAGCGCAGTCAAAGGGCGCGCTCACAAAGGCCATGATTGTCGATCGCGCTTTGCAGATCGCAAGCCACCGAGGGCTTGAGGGCTTGACGGTGGGGCATCTGGCAGAGGCCCTTGCGATGAGTAAAAGCGGTGTTTTTGCGCACTTTGGCTCGCGCGAAGAATTACAGCTTGCTGTTGTGCGAGAGTATTACCGGCGGTTTGAGTCGCGGGTGTTTGAACCTGCCTTGCGCGAGCCTAAGGGGCTGCCGCGCCTTCAGAAAATGATTAATCTATGGATGCAAACGAGCATTCAAGAACTGAGCGCGGGGTGTATTTTTATTTCGGGAGCGGTCGAGTTTGATGATCGCGCTGGCCCAGTGCGCGATGAACTCGTGCACAGTGTACAAATTTGGCGCGCCGCGCTGCGGCGTGCAATTGAGCAGGCAATCGAAGTTGGCGATCTTAAAAAAGCGTGTAAGCCTGAAGTCATGCTCTTTCAAATTTATAGTTACGTGCAAGGCTTGCACCACGATGTCCGTTTTTTAAAACTTTCAAAAAGCGTCGAAATTGCGACGCAATCTATCCAACACGTCATTGAGCAAAACAGGAGTTCACGTGCCTAGTTACAACGCACCTCTACGAGATATGCATTTTGTGATGCATGAAGTTTTAAATGTCCAAGAAGTTTATAAATCCTTGCCTGCGCATCAAGAGGTCGATCAAGATACGATTCAGCAAATTCTTGAGCAAGCAGCCAAGTTTGCAAAAGAGGTGGTTCAGCCGCTGAATCAAATCGGTGACAAACAAGGTTGTACGCGCCACGACGATTGTTCGGTCACTACACCGGCTGGATTCAAAGAGGCGTATGAGCAATATGTTCAGGCAGGCTGGCCCGCGTTGGCCTGCAGCCCTGACTATGATGGTCAGGGCTTGCCGGTTTTGCTCAACACGGCTTTGTACGAAATGCTGAATTCAGCGAATCAGGCCTGGACCATGTACCCAGGCTTGTCGCACGGTGCGTACGAATGTTTGAAAGCACATGGTACTCCCGAGCAAAAATCACTGTATTTAAAAAAACTGGTTTCAGGTGAATGGCTAGGCACCATGTGCTTGACCGAACCCCACTGCGGAACAGACCTGGGGCTTTTAAAAACAAAGGCTGAACTGCAAAGCGATGGTACGTATGCCATTACCGGAACAAAAATATTTATCTCAAGTGGCGAGCATGACTTAGGTCAAAATATTATCCACCTGGTATTAGCCCGTTTGCCCGACGCACCGAGCGGTACAAAAGGGATCTCGTTGTTTGTGGTGCCAAAATATTTACCCAATAAACTGGGTGACATCAGTGCGCAAAATAAAAATACGCTCAGTTGTGGTTCACTTGAAGACAAGATGGGTATTCACGGTAACGCGACCTGCGTGATGAATTTTGATGGCGCGCGTGGCACGCTTGTTGGCGAGCCTCATAAAGGGTTACGCGCGATGTTCATTATGATGAATGCCGCGCGCCTTGGGGTTGGGATGCAAAGTGTCGGTTTAACGGAGGTTGCCTATCAAAACTCAGCGGCTTACGCGAAAGAGCGTTTGCAAATGCGTAGTTTAAAAGGCGCCCAAGCGCCTGACAAAGTGGCAGACCCGATTATTGTGCACCCAGATGTGCGTCGCATGCTCTTGACCCAGCGCGCCTATGCTGAGGGTGCGCGCGCCTTTGCGTACTGGGTCGCGCTCATGATTGATATTGAACAAAATCATCCTGATCCAAGTGAGCGTGAGGCGCATGCGGATCTTGTGACCTTGCTGACCCCTATTGTAAAAGCCTTTATTACCGACAATGCCTTTACGGCGACGAGTGAAGGCTTGCAGGTTTTTGGTGGACACGGTTATATCGCGGACTGGGGGATGGAACAGTTTGTGCGCGACTCGCGCATTAATATGATCTACGAAGGGACGAACACCATCCAGTCACTTGATTTACTGGGCCGTAAAGTGCTTTCAGATATGGGTTCTAAACTAAAAAAGTTTGGCAAAATCATCGAAGCCTTCATTGAAAAAGAAGGGGTTCGTAAAGAAATGGCCGAATTTATCGACCCCTTGGCTGAGTTGGCGGATAAGGTTGAAAAACTGACTAAAGAAATTGGGTTGAAAGCGATGCTCAATCACAACGAAGTGGGGGCGGCTGCGGTCCCTTATCTGCGTGTGCTGGGTCATCTGGTCTATGCCTACCTATTTGCCAAGATGGCGAGGGTTGCGCTGGATAACAAGAAAAGCACGGATGCGTTTTATGAGGCCAAACTGGCGACCGCACGTTTTTACTTTGCGCGTTTGTTGCCCGAAACCGCCTCGCAAATTCGTTTTGCCCGGGCAGGTGCTTCAAGCTTGATGAGTTTGGATGCCGCCTTGTTTTAAAAACAGTGCCAAAAAAATTAAATACCTTCAACAAAATATCTATTGCAGTAAAGGGGATCTTTTTAATGCAAATCAATCGACCTATCCGTAAAGTGGCGGTGTTAGGCGCTGGGGTAATGGGCGCGCAAATCGCGGCGCATTGCGTCAATACCGGTGTACCGGTAATTTTGTTTGACTTGGCGGCGCCCAATGCAAGTGACGGAAAACCACAAAACAAAAATGCGATCGCCCTCAAGGCCATCGACAATTTAAAGAAACTAAGCCCGGCGCCGCTTGCACTGACGGCGACCGCCGATTTAATACAAGCTGCAAATTACGAAGATGATTTGGCGCGGTTGGCAGACTGCGATTTGGTGATCGAAGCCATTGCCGAGCGCCTTGACTGGAAGCACGCGCTGTACGAAAAAGTGGCACCGCACATTGCACCTCAGGCGATTTTTGCAACCAACACCTCGGGCCTGTCGATCACGGAGTTGTCTGTCGGCTTTTCTGGGGATTTGAAAAAGCGGTTTTGTGGGGTGCATTTTTTTAATCCCCCGCGCTACATGCATTTGCTTGAACTTATCCCCTTGCCCGACACTGATCCTGCCATTCTTGATCAGCTCGAAACCTTTATGACCTCGACGATGGGTAAAGGTGTGATCCGCGCTAAAGATACACCTAATTTTGTGGGTAACCGTGTTGGAGTATTTGCGATTTTGGCGGTGTTTGCTGAGGCCGAGAAATACAAGTTAGGTTTTGATGCGGTCGATGCGATCACTGGCAGCAAACTTGGTCGCGCAAAATCTGCGACGTTTCGTACGAGCGATGTCGTTGGCCTGGATACGTTAGCCAACGTGATTCGAACCATGGAAAACGGTCTGAAGCAAGACCCATTTGTAGAGCTGTTCAAAGTGCCAGACATATTGGCCTCGTTGATTTCGCTG
>JBAXLV010000027.1:0-11372 GCA_037134635.1 Alcaligenaceae bacterium | reverse complement strand
ATCAGGCTGGCAATGTGATGATTGTTGGCCGTCGCAAAGCAATGATTAATCGCGGAGGTAAAAAATATTTTCCACGCGAAATTGAAGAATTTCTTTATGCTTTACCGTCAGTGCTACACGCTGCGATTGTTGGCGTGAACGATCAGCGGTTAGGTGAAAAAAATTGTCTTTGCGTTGTCTTAAAACCAGGCGCACAATTAACACTCGCCGAGGTCGTGGCTTCACTTAAAGGCCAAGTTGCGGATTACAAACTGCCTGAGATGCTTGAGTTTTATGATGAACTACCTTTTACGCCGACCGGAAAAATTCGTCGGCATGTTTTAACTGCCGATGTCATTGCACGTATTCAAGCGCGTTCCCCTTCACTTTAAATCGAGGCTTCCTATGAAGATTAGGCAATTTTTAAAAACACCATGCGCCATCGCACTCACCGTCGGTGCACTTCTTACGGGCTCACTTACCCTCGCTCAAACAACTGCCCCAACTGCAGCGACTGCGGCAACCTCCAAAGTTGAGATGCAGTGGCTCGGACAGGCTGGTTTTCGCATCACCTCGCCTGGGGGCAAGCTGATCGTCATTGACCCCTGGATTAAAGGCGGCCCCAAAGCACCCGCCAACTACAAGGCAGATCTAGCTGCCGTGGGCAAGATCGATTTACTACTGGTGACCCATGCACACGTCGATCACTTAGGCGACGCCCCTGCTTTGGCCATCCTGAATAAAACCAAACTCTATGGTCCGGCAGACATGGTGACACCTCTCACCACGCTTGGCCTGATTCCAGCAGACTTGGGTCATCGCTTCAATAAAACAGGTAACGTCAAACCCCTGCCTGGTATCAAAGTGACTGCTGTCGCCGCTGAGCACTCGTCGTTGATCGTCTGGAACAATCCTGCCACCAATAAAAATGAGTCTCACCCTGCGGGCGAAGCGATGGGCTACATCATCGAACTCGAAAATGGTTTCAAGATCTGGCACATGGGTGATACTGGTTTGTTCGGCGACATGAAATTTATCAGTGAACGCTATAAGCCTGACTTGGTCTTGATCCCAATCGGCGGAAACTTCACGATGGATCCTGAAGATGCAGCTTTTGCGCTGAACACATGGATCAAGCCAAAGATGGTCATCCCCATGCATTACAACTCGAACCCACTGACCCCAGGGACCTTGGCTGAATTTCAGAGTGCGATGAAAGACAGCACGATCAAGATCATCCCGATGACCGAAGGGCAGACGCTTTCGTTTTAAGCGTTTATCTTTAATCGATCAGTTTGCCACCTTCATGAAAGGGGTAAGGTCCAGCATAACTGCCACAAGGCATTTGATGCGTGACCAAACCTCTTTCGTGATCCCAGGCATGTACTTTAAAACCGCCTGGTTCAAGAGTCCACTGCGAAGCAGCATCAACATCTAAATCGAGTGCAACTTGATGCGCAGGCGCCGGTGACGTTGAGGCAATCGTTGAGCCGAAACGCACATCAATTGCGCGATGCAAATGCCCACAGATCACGCGCTCGATATTTGAATAACGCGCAACAAGCCGCTCGAGCTCTGGCGCGCCTTCCAATAAACCAATTTTGTCCATATGACCGATTAAGGTCTTGAACGGTGGATGATGCATCGCGATCACTACCGGCCTGTCAGCCGTATCGTCCAAGGCCTTTTTTAACCAAGCCAAACGCGTCGCACACAGCGCACCATGGCTAGCTTGGGCAACGGTAGTATCTAACGTGATCAAACAAATAGGGTCGAGCTCAATCTTATATTGAACAAAGCCAGCTTCTCCCAAATATACATGCTCTGGAAAAGCAGCACGCATGTGCATGGCGTCGTCATGATTACCGGGTAGCAAATAATAGGGCATCGTCAACGGTGCAAGTAGTTCGCGTAAATGTGCATATTCAGCAGGCCGACCGAAATCGGTCAGATCACCCGTTAAGACCACTGCGCGAGGTTGCTGACGCAACTGCCCGATGGTTCGAACGGCTTCACGTAAATAAGGCGCAGTATCGAGTCGCCCATACGCTAAACGGCCAGGTTCGCGAATATGTAAGTCCGTTAACTGTACAAATAGAGTGCTCATTCATTGTCCTCAAAGGGCATAAGATGCTCGACTGAAATAGTGAACGAAACCTGATCACCGACACGATAAGGACTATCACGATTCGTCTCTACCGTGAGTATCCCTTGCCCGACGACGTCTAAACGATAATGAACTCGATCGCCTAAAAAACTACGCTGCATGATCGTGCCAGCGGGTTGATTCAACATCAGGGCTGTTAGCTGGATATCTTCCGGACGCACGAAAAGCTGAACCCAAGGGCCTTGAGGACAGAGCAATTCTCCTTGACCAACTGTGATAACGTTATTCGCAATATCTGCAGGGCTGCGTTGCAAACGATTAATACGCCCTAGAAATTCTGCAACAAACCTATGACCAGGGTTGCGGTAAAGCGCTTCACCCTCGCCCACTTGTATGATCTTTCCACTGCGCATGACTGCTAGGCGATCGGCAATCGCAAGCGCTTCTTGTTGATCATGCGTAACATGTATTGTCGTGACCCCAAGTCGACGCAGCAATTCTGCCAGTTCGTCACGCAGGGTCACCTTGAGCTTAGCGTCTAAGGCAGTGAGTGGCTCATCGAGCAATAGAACTTTGGGCCGTACTGCAACCGCACGCGCCAACGCCACGCGCTGTCGTTGCCCCCCTGACAATTCTGCAGGGCGCTTGTGCTCAAGACCATTGAGCCGAACGAGCTCAATTAATTCGCCTACAACCTGCTTGAGCTGTTGATCGCTCGCGCCCTTCAACTTTAAACCGTAGCCAATATTCGCCTGAACTGTCATCTGTGGGAAAAGAGCGTAATGCTGAAAAACCATCCCGATCTGACGTCGCTCGACAGGTACGTCGGTGACCTCGTGCGGACCAAACCGAATGACACCGCCTGGATCAACCGTCTCAAGACCCGCAATCAATCGTAGCAGCGTCGTTTTTCCGCAGCCCGAGGGCCCAAGCAATGCCAGTACCTCGCCAGGATGAACGTCAAGCGATGACGGCAATAAGCCCTGTGTGCCATCCGCATAAGTCTTGGCACAGCGACTGATGTGCACTGAAGTACGTTCAAGTTCCATAGCGCTTTTGCACCTCAGTCGCGATCGCTTGCAACAACCATAACAATGGCAACACGACAACAAAAAAAATCAAGGTATAGGCTGAGCCGACTTCGATCCGCATCGAGGCATAGCTATCGGCCAACCCGACGGGTAACGTACGGGTCAATGGGGTATGTAACATCCACGTTAAATTAAACTCACCAATTGAAAGCGTAAAGACCATTAACGCGCTGGCAACAATCGCGGGCGTCACTGCCGGGATCAAAATCCCCATAAATCGATTTGTAAAATCAGCGCCTAACGTACGAGCTGCCTCTTCCATCGCAATGAGCTCTCTATTCGCAAATGCTGAAGACACTGTTCGCACCACGAACGGCAGCGTAAACACAACATGCCCCACCAAAATGAATAAAAAACTTTGTCGAAAATCCCGAAGCTGCCCATAAACTAAAATCAATGCGAGTCCAGTCGCCAGACCAGGGACTGCAACAGGCAACGTCAGTAATTCTTCAAACGAACGCGCCCAACGGGAACGCGTTCTAGCGAGAGCATAGGCGCACGGCACTCCAACGACAATCGTGATCACGGCACACATGGTTGCAATCGCCAGAGACCACATCACAGTGTCACCGTAGCCTTCCCACACCTGTGCAAGCCATCGCGTTGTCAACCCACTCGCCAAACCTTGTGAATAGTTGTTCACGAGCCCTGCTGTGATCGACAACGCCATTGGTATGAGCATAAATAACGTCACCAACAACGTGAGCATTGTAAGCACGAGGGGAAAACGCCGACTTGTCCGAATAAACTTCATCTCTTAGATCACCACAGTCGGTGAGTCGGTGTAGCGTCTCGCCACATACATCACGAACCAAGTCACTAGACCCAGAGCAATTGATAATGAAGCGGCCAGCGCAAAATTGGCGTAGTTTGTAAATTCACTATAAATCGTGATCGGTAACACTTCAAATTTAGTTGCTAGCGTAAACGCAGTACCAAAGGCACCCATCGAAGTTGCAAAGACGATTGCGGCGCAGGCGAATGTTGTTGGCGCAAGCTCAGGAATCCAGACATCACGCAAGATCGCATACCGTGAGGCACCCATCGTTCTGGCTGCCTCTTCAAGTGCCAGATCCATTTTTTCAGCCGCAGCGGTATAGGTCGCGATTGCACGTGGCAATGAAAAATACAGATAGGCTAAAAAAAGACCAGAAAGACCATAGGCAAGTGTCCAACGACCCGCACCTAACGTTTCAGACACGTCCGCAATCAAACCTTGACGCCCACCCAGCAAGATCATAAAAAAACCGATGATTACACCCGGAAAGGATAACGGCAAGGTTAAAAATGACAGCAACACTTGGCGCCCAACAAACCGATATCGGGCAAAGAAAATACCGACGGCGCTGCCAAGTAGAAGCGTTGCAATCGTCACGATCAGTGATAACCCAACCGTGTTGAGCAGGCTCAGCCAGTATTTTGAGTGTGTCAGGATTGCAAAATAAGTGGCCCACCCTTTCTGGGCAGGCAAAGCCACCAACCACGCCATGGGCAACAACCAAAAGGCAAAAAAAATGACAACGACTGGCGCTAAACACGCGAGTCGTTGTATTGAGCGCGTTGCCACGTTCGTGGAGCAACTGTAGTGGCGAGCCTACTATTGAACGTCTTTTAAATAACGATCTGAAAAGGCCTTTTGCACTTTTGCCATCTGACCATAGTCAACCGTTTTTGCACGCGCATAATCAGCCACGGGTAAGAAACGGGCTTGTATGTCAGCCGGCACTGCCGAGGCCCGCACCGGACGCAGATAGGCATTGGCCCAAAGCGCTTGTCCCTCATCAGACAGCACAAAATCGAGAACCTTCTTCCCATTATCGGCATTTGGTCCTTTGTTTACTAAACTCATCACGTAGGGCACCACCAACGTTCCTTCAGCTGGAATCACGAAGGCCACGTTCGCTTTGTCTTTGTATTTGGCGCGATACGCATTGAAATCGTAATCAAGCAAGATTGCAATCTCGCCCGACAAAACACGGGCGTAAGAGGTTTGCTTAGGTACGATCGGCTCATTTTTTTTCAGAGCAGTGAAATATTCAATTGCAGGTCCAAAATTATCAAGAGACCCCCCCCGCGCCTGATTAATGGCCACAGCGCCAACATAGCCCACAAACGCTGACGCAGGATCTAAATAGCCGATCAATCCCTTGTATTCAGGCTTAAGCAAATCTGCCCATGACTGAGGAATCGCTTTCCCCTTCAGCGCATCGACGTTGACCATCAAACCCATAGAGCCTGAATGAATCGTAAACCAGTTGCCTGCCGGATCTTTTAGACTGTCAGGAATATCATTCCAGGCCGCCGGCTTAAAAGGCATGACCACACCGTCAGCCGCTGCTTGAATACCAAAAGTCACACCGAGATAAGTAACGTCAGCGACTGGGCTAGCTTTTTCAGCAATGAGTTGCGCAAGCGCCTGACCCGAATTTTTATTATCAGGCGGAACGGTAATCCCCGTTTTAGCCTTGATCGCACGCAGTTGTGAGCCCCAATCCGCCCATTCTGGAGGGCAGTTATAGCAAATCGCTGATTGCGCACCTGCCACTGCTGAGGCGAACGAAAGTGCAAGAGCGCCTGCACGCACTAGCTTTTTTAATAAAGTTTTCACGGTCAATATCCTCGATCATTGATTATCACTAAAAGAATGCAGCTCGCTTACGCTTAAACAGATGCACTGCGCCGAGTGCTTACCGAACACGCCATCGTTGGGCTAAGGCAAAATTTATTATCCTTCAAAACCGTGACAACTGTATGAACGCTGTGCTTTTGCTAATCATTTAAATACTTGCATCTGTAAACGCTGTCATCAAAATCGAATATTCGTCAAGTAACCTTTAACTCGCATCACAATTGCGGCATCGCAGCATACGCATCGCCCAATTTCTTATGGAGTTAACTATGAATGTTCAAAAACAATGGTTGAACTATTGTTCGGGCCGTGTCAATGAGGCAACGCAAGACGATTGGAATAACTTTGTTCTAAAACTATTTTCAAAATGGCAAGCGCAACAACTTAAGCATGATCAAAGTCGCCCACAAACAGCGGGAAACGATTTACTGGCCTATGCTGCCGCGCATTACAGCTTTGAACACTTCGTTCAAGATAGCCAAATTTATCAAGAGCTGCTCATTCTAGAGCCGAGGCGCCACGAGCGCTAACCAGGCAGCACCGCGTTCACTCAACTGTCAATTTTTCGTCATCACGGCGTCATTTTATAGGATGAATATCCTTGGTAATGGACAAAATAATTGACTTCGTTTACTTCAACGCCGGCGGCGGCCATCGTGCTGCGGCGCTTGCGCTTCAACAGGCGATCGAATTTGAACGTCGCCCATGGCGTGTGAGGCTCGTGAATCTATTTGAAGTCTTAGATCCCGAAGCAAGTTTCAATAAAGTTCTGCGGTGCGCACCCGAAGATCTTTATAACTTTCGGTTGCGACATGGCTTGACGCTTGGCTTATCAACCGAGCTCAAAGTATTTCAGGCCATGATCAAAATGGGCCATAGTGCGATGCTACGCAAGTTAGAGGCGCATTGGCTTGCAACAAAGCCCGATCATGTGGTGTCACTCGTACCGAATTTTAATAAAGCACTTTACGAGTCGGTCACTAACACCCTACCGAACGTACCGTTCGTAACAGTCTTAACCGATATGGCAGACTATCCCCCACACTTTTGGATTGAGCCCAATCAAGCGCAACATATTGTATGCGGCACTACGCGTGCCTTTGAACAAGCCCGCGCGGCTGGCTACAAAGACGATCAAATTTCGCTGACCTCCGGAATGATATTGCGGCCCGCCTTTTACGAACACTCCACCATAGACCGCGACACAGAGCGCCTTGAACTTGGACTTGACCCAAACAAACCCACCGGTATCGTCATGTTTGGTGGACACGGCTCGACCGATATGTTGCGAATTGCCAAAGCGTTGACCGACATCCAACTCATCTTTATTTGTGGGATGAATACGGCGCTCAGTAAAAAAATTGCGCTGCTTAAACCGCTCGCTCGACATGTCGTGATCGGCTTCACTCAAAATATTAATCGCTACATGCAACTCAGCGATTTTTTTATAGGCAAACCGGGGCCAGGCAGCCTGAGCGAGGCCATTCACATGGGTCTACCCGTCATTACCTTCGGCAATGCCTGGACCATGCCGCAAGAGCGCTACAACACCAACTGGGTTCGTGAACAAGGCGTAGGTATCGTCATCCCCTCACTGCGCGCAATTCGAAAAGGTGTATTACTGATGCTTGAAAATTTGACAAGCTATCGTCAGACAGCAGCTAAAATCGAGAATCGAGCCGTATTCGAAGTGACAGATATTTTAGAAAAGTTAATGAAACAATCAGATGTTAGAAGCGCAGCCGGCACGCTAAGCTGAGATGGCCAACGCTTCTTGCTCTTCCAGCGTCTCGTTTGTGCGATAGGGCCAATGAATTACCTTTAAAACGCCCTCTGAGGTCTCAACAATTGCAGAAAGGCTTTCAACCCAGTCGCCATCATTGCAATAAAGAATTCCATCAATATCGCGAATCTCGGCCTTATGAATATGGCCACACAACACCCCATCGTAGCCACGACGTCTTGCTTCGTTTGTCACAATATTTTCGAATTTTGTAATAAACGACACTGCGTTTTTAACTTTATGCTTTAGAAATTGCGATAGCGACCAATACGACAACCCCATTTTGTGTCGAAAGTGGTTAAACCAATTATTCATTTTTAGAATCGCCGTGTACATGCTGTCACCGGCATAGGCCAACCACTTGGCGTGCAGGATAATACCGTCGAATAAATCACCGTGCGTAACCCAGATTCGTCTTCCGTCCAGCAATTGGTGCGTGGCCTCATCAACAATTTTGATATCACCAAACGCCATGCCTAAAAACTGCCGAACTACCTCGTCGTGATTACCCGCAATATACGTGACATGCGTGCCTTTTCTGGATTTGCGTAGGATTTTTTGGATGACATCATTATGACTTTGACGCCAATACCAACCTTTTTTTAGTTGCCAGCCATCGATGATGTCACCAACAAGATACAGCTGGTCCGAATCATTCCACTTTAAAAAATCTAACAGATACTCGGCTTTGCAACCTGGTGTACCCAGGTGGACATCCGAAATCCATATTGCACGATAACGTTGCGGCGTTTGCTCTGGAATATCAAATTCAGCTGGCTTCATGGATTTTGATTGTGCTCCAGTAGTTTGACAAACTGATGGCTATCTTGTGACAAGACTGTGACAAGTAAACATGATCATCTTGGACATGCCTCATTTACGCCCCACCGATTAGCGGGCATTGTTTGAGCAGCACAAAATCAGCACCTTGCGTTGGCTCGGCGAATATTGCCAACGCCTTAAAAGCACATAAAGGAAGCGGATCAAACTGCGCATGGGCGGCTTCCAACAAAGCGCTGATCTCAACTTCAGAGGCCAGTTCAAGCGACCCTGTCAGAGAAAAATGAAAGCGAAAACGATCAAGCACATAGGGGTAGCCCCAGCGTACGAGCAACGCATCCTCCTCGGGAGACAACTCCACCTCACGACGCCGTGCGAGTTCAGCTGAACTCAATGGTTCGACTAATTCTTGCAATGACGTGACGCACTGCGCCTCGAGCTCTTTGACTTGCTGCAAATCACGCTCAGGTGTCAAGGCAATAAATTGATCCAAGCGATTGACACGCAGACGAGGTAATACGAACGGCTCAATTGTTTGACACAGCGCGTTAACTCGATCAACTAAATCATTGAATTGGTAGCGTTCTGACAAAATAAAGGGTGCTCGCATCGTGGCATGAAAACCATAGCGTCTTGGGTGTGCAGTGAATGCTGCGAGGCGGGTTGACGAAACACCTGCAATCACTGGTTGAGGAAAATATTGCTGGCTCGCAGCACAACGACCTAGCCAGTGCCCTGCATGCTCCCACAAAGGGCCGTCAAGATCTGGTGCGAAGTACACCGCATAGCGATAAGCACGGTGCGCTGTCATTGCATTCAAACCAGAAGACTTAGGATGCACATCGGCTGTCATAAAACGTTTATATCAATGTCATCAAAATTAAATGTTGCGCCTTTAATCTGCAACATCTGAGCTACCTCAACCAATTGACCGCTTTGCGATCAATGTTTAAGAATTTAACAAGTGAATGTTGCAACCATCTGACAGTGTGATTTCAACAACAAATTTTTCTCGCGCAGAATGGCTCGCCTTACTAGCGCGTGCACCACTTGATCTGCTAGAACAGGTCTTAAAAAATCACACGCAGCACGCGCCTCAGTGGTTGCGCGCACCCGAGACCGGATTGATGATGGTCGAAGGCCGTGCCGGCGGGACGGGTGAACGCTTTAATCTAGGCGAGGTGACCGTCACCCGCTGCGCCTTACGTCTGCCAAATGCACAAAAAATAGATCCAGTTGGTATTGCCTATGTAGTTGGTCGCTCACATCGTCACGCGTACCTTGCTGCGATCGCAGACGCGCTCTTACTGAGCACGACAGGACAAGACGAGTTAGAGCAAAGCTTACTAACACCTATCAAAGAACGGCTTGCTCAGCAAAATAGTGCTCGGCAGACACAAGCCAACTCAAGCAAAGTTGAATTTTTTACTGTCGCACGCGAAAGCGGTGCGGGTCAGGACGATGAGGACGAAGCATGATGGCCATGAATCTCTCTGAGGTAGGTGCTGGCTTTCAAGATATTGCGCTCGGTAGCCAGAGCATTTTTAGGGCTGCTCTTGAAGCCCTGTCTTACCCAGGCCGTCACGTCACTGTCAACGCATTGTTTGATGCTCCTGCCGCGGCGAATCTTAGTTCGAGTGGTTTGCTACTCGCCTTACTTGAACCTGGTTCACGCCTGTGGCTCTCTCCGAGCTTAGTCGGCACCGACGCCGCGGCCTGGATCGTATTTCATACCAATTGTGAAATTACTCAACATCCTTCCGATGCCGAATTTGCATGGATTAAAAATTGGAAGGAGCTTCCGAAATTTTCAAGCTTATGTTTAGGCACGGATGAGTACCCCGACCATTCGACTACTTGTGTGGTTGATGTCATGCCCTCTCATGACAACGTGCCACCTTCTTTATTCACCTTAACCGGGCCCGGGATTAAAGATTTCGCAACAATCGAACTGCAATTTATGAGCCCAAGTGAGCGCGAAACGTTTATTCAAGAGCGAGCTTTGAATCATGCGTTATTTCCTTGCGGTGTCGATCTCTTTTTAGCAACAGCGCAAGGCCTCATTGGCCTGCCAAGAACAACATGCATTGAACTATCTGACGAGGCCGCACAATGTATGTAGCCGTCAAGGGTGGCGAGCAAGCCATTTTAAGTAGCTATCAACTACTAGATCGACAACGACGTGGTGATCAGACTGTACCCGAGTTATCGATTGCACAAATTCGCCAACAAATGAAGTTAGCGGTAGATCGGGTCATGACTGAGGGCTCAGTTTTTGACCCTGAACTCGCTGCGCTTGCCATTAAACAAGCGTGCGGCGATCTGGTTGAGGCGATTTTTCTTTTACGCGCATACCGTGCGACCTTGCCCAGACTCGGCTCAACAAAGCCGATTGATACAAGCAAGATGGTGCTTGATCGCCGGATTTCGGCAACCTTCAAGGACTTGCCCGGCGGACAAGTGCTCGGGCCCACATACGACTACACCCAGCGACTTCTAGATTTCTCGTTGCTTGAGCGCACTGAAGACGTTCCCCTCGCTATCGCGGCGACGGCAAACAACTCAACAATTGCAGCAACAACAGATGTTCCGCGTGTAATTGACTTATTAAACCAAGAGGGCTTGATCGAAACACATCCTGCGCCCGAACTAGATGTCTCTCCTTTTGATTTAACGCGGCAACCTGTCCGCTTTCCCGCAGATCGCAGCACGCGATTACAAAATTTAGCGCGTGGCGACGAGGGTTTTCTATTAGCCATGGCCTACTCGACCCAGCGTGGCTACGCGAATAGTCATCCTTTCGTTGGTGAAATCCGCTTGGGATCAGTCGCAATCGAACTGGTTCCTGACGAACTTGGCTTTGCGATATCGATTGGCGACATCGAAATTACTGAGTGTCAAATGATTAACCAATTTGCTGGCAGCAAGACTGAGCCACCTCAATTTACACGGGGCTATGGATTGGCGTTTGGCCATAGTGAACGTAAGGCGATGGCGATGAGC
>JBAXLV010000026.1:0-11511 GCA_037134635.1 Alcaligenaceae bacterium | reverse complement strand
CTCAGTCATAACCGCAAACGGCAGTGTTGCGGCATGGCAAGAGGCCTTGATCGGTGCTCAGGTAGGCGGCTTGCGCATGGCTGAAGTGTTGGTGAATGTTGGCGATATAGTTAAACAGGGTCAGTTATTGGCCGCCTTCGCAACAGACACGGTCCTGGCCGACTTGGCTGTGCAAAAAGCGCAACAATCTGAAGCAGCTGCGGCATTAGCTGACGCCAAGGCAAATGCTGCGCGCGCGCGCAGTTTAAAGGATTCAGGAGCCCTCTCGGCTCAACAAATTAGTCAATATTTGACTGCCGAGCAAACTGCGCAAGCGCGGCTTGAAGCCACAGCGGCGCACGTCAAGGTGCAAGAGTTACGCGTGAAGTACTCAGAGGTGCGCGCGCCCGACGATGGCGTGATTTCAATGCGACAGGCTAACATCGGGTCGGTGGTGCCAGCAGGCACCGAACTCTTTCGGATGGTTCGTCAAAGTCGTCTTGAGTGGCGCGCAGATGTTACCTCTGAAGAGCTCAGTCGCATCAAAGTCGGAATGGAGGTCAGTGTATTTCCGGCGAGCTTGCCTAAAGGCGCTGCACCCTTGGTGGGTACAGTGCGAGTCATTGGGCCAACGGTTGATCCGCAAGCGCGGACCGCTGTTGTTTTTGTTGACTTGCCTAAAAATCCAAATGACGAACCTCCCGTACGGGCTGGGATGTTTGCCAGTGGACAATTTCAACTGGGTTCGACGCAAGGCCTCACCTTACCGCAAGAGTCGGTGGTGATGCGTGACGGGTTTAGCTATGTTTTTAAAGTGGCTGAGAATCAGCGCGTAGTGCAAACGAAAGTGAGCGTCGGACGGCGCGTCGGTGCTCGAGTTGAGGTGTTAACAGGCATCACAGTACAAGACAAGATTGTTGAATCAGGCGCGGGATTTTTAACCAATGATGATTTGGTTGCTGTTTCTGTAACGACTCAGGCCAAATAGGCGTACGCATGAATTTCTCGGCTTTTTCGATTCGCAATCCCATACCAGCGATTCTGCTTTTTATCCTGTTATCAATCGCGGGGGTATTGTCCTTTAAGGCCATCGGCGTTCAAGATTTTCCAGATATTGAATTGCCTATTGTGACGGTCGAAGCTCAGTTGCCGGGCGCTGCACCCGCGACACTTGAGACTGAGGTGGCTCGTAAACTTGAAAATTCAATTGCGACGCTTCAAGGCATTAAGAATCTCTACACTAAAATACTAGAAGGGATGGTTGTCATCACGGTTGAATTCGTGCTTGAAAAAGATCCGATGGAGGCTGTGAACGATGTACGCGATGCCGTGACGCGTGTGCGCGCTGAGTTGCCAGCCGATGTGCGTGACCCAACTGTGTTGCGCACGACAACGGCAGGTAAGCCGTTATTGACGTATGCGGTGGCTTCAAATCAAAACGATGAAGAGGCGCTGTCATGGTTTGTTGACAATACCGTAGCCAAGCAATTATTGACTATAAGTGGCGTTGGGCGCGTCAAGCGCATGGGTGGACTCATACGCGAAATTCGAGTCGAGCTCGACCCCGCCCGGATGGCTGCACTGAACGTCACTGCAGCAGAGGTTTCGCGCCGCTTACGGCAAATTCAGCAAGAGGCACCCGGAGGCCGTGGTGATGTGGGTGGCGCCGAGCAGGCGGTTCGTACAATTGCTACAGCGAATACTGCAGATGATTTAGGCAAACTTGACTTTCCGTTACAAGATGGCCGGCGCGTGCGCTTGGACCAGATTGCGAAGGTGACCGACGCGACGGCAGAGCGTCGTTCGGTAGCGTTGGTGAATGGTGAGCCGGTTGTGGCATTTGAAATTATGCGCAGCAAGGGCGCCAATGAAGTTTCGCTTGCTCACGATGTCCGCGAAGTGATCCAAAACTTGCGCGCAGCGCGACCTGATATTCAAATCACTGAGCAGATTGATAACGTAGAAAAAACGGAGGAAAACTTTAATGGCTCAATGCATCTTTTGTATGAAGGTGCAATTCTGGCTGTGATTGTGGTTTGGTATTTTTTGCGAGATTGGCGCGCAACGATTGTGTCAGCGGCGGCCTTGCCCTTGTCAATCTTGCCAGCCTTTTTAGGCATCTATCTGTTTGGTTTTACGCTCAACATGGTGACCCTGACGTCTTTGGCTTTGGTTGTGGGTATCCTGGTTGATGATGCAATCGTTGAGGTTGAGAATATCGCTCGTCATTTGCGGATGGGAAAAACACCATTTCAGGCGGCACTTGAAGCGGCGGATGAAATCGGTTTGGCAGTGATCGCAACAACCTTCGCCTTGGTCGCTGTTTTTTTACCAACCGCTTTTATGGCTGGCGTTCCAGGTAAGTTTTTTAAACAATTCGGCTGGACCGCCGTATTGGCGATTTTAGCCTCACTGCTGGTTGCGCGTCTGCTGACCCCAATGATGTCTGCTTACATCATGAAAGCTGTTCCGTCGTCGGCGAGCGAGCAAGCCGATGGCTGGGTGATGCGTCGCTATTTACGTTCGGTGCAGTGGTGTTTGTCGCATCGTTTACTCACGCTGCTTTTATCCACACTCTTTTTTGCAGGTTCGATTGCTTTAGTGCCACTGCTGCCAAAAGGTTTTGTGCCGCCCGCTGATCGGGCACAAACCTTGGTCAACATCGAGCGCGCACCTGGCAGTACCTTGCATGAGACGTTCATGGCAGCAGAGAGAGCTCGGCTCAAGCTCGACGCAATCCCCGAAGTCGTCAAAGTATTCAGCTCGGTGGGTGCAGGCGTCTCGGGCGATGCTTTTGCCCGTGGTGCAGCTGCTGAAGTGCGCAAGGCAACGTTGACTGTGACCTTAAAGCACCGTTCGGATCGTAAAAAAAATCAGCAAGAAGTTGAGGCAGATATTCGCGAGTTGTTATCACGCGAACCCGGCGTCCGTATCACCGTGGGCCCTCAAGATGTTGGGGTCAAAATGCAAATCGTGCTGCAAAGTGAAGACCCGCTGGCGCTCACTGCCGCAGCTCATGTGGTTGAAAGTGAGCTGCGCGGGTTAAAAGGTATTGGTAACGTGCTGTCTTCGGCGAGCCTTGTTCGTCCTGAATTGATTGTGCGCCCTGATTTTGCGCGCGCAGCCGACTTAGGCGTGACAGCACAGAGCATTGCTGAGACCTTGCGCGTGGCTACTAGTGGTGATTATGACGTTAGCCTGCCTAAATTGACCTTGTCTGAAAGGCAAATTCCTATTCGAGTGAAATTACCTGATGCCGCACGTGCGGATATCGATGCCTTAGAACGTTTAACGGTGCCGGGTCGTTATGGTCCAGTTTTGCTGGGTAATGTTGCCACGCTAACGATGGATAGCGGGCCCGCACAAATTGATCGTTTGAATCGTAGTCGTAATGTGGTGCTTGATGTTGAGTTAGGAGGCCGACAGCTCGGTGAAGTTTATTCTGAGGCGATGGGTCTACCGAGTCTGCGCAATCTGCCAGCTGGTGTGCGTCAAACTGAGTTGGGTGATGCCAAAGAAATGCAAGCCCTGTTTGCAAGCTTTGGCTTGGCGATGGCGATTGGCTTGTTGTGTATTTACATGATTTTAGTTTTACTATTTCACGATTTTTTACAACCGATCACAATTCTTGGTGCCTTGCCACTTTCGATCGGTGGCGCTTTTGTCGCTTTATTATTAACTGGAAAAAGCTTTTCAATGCCTTCACTGATCGGTTTGATTATGTTGATGGGTATTGTGACCAAAAACTCAATTCTGTTAGTTGAATATGCGATTGTTGCGCGGCGCAGTGGTATTTCAAGAACCGAGGCCTTGCTCGATGCTTGCCATAAGCGGGCGCGTCCGATTGTGATGACGACAATTGCGATGATTGCCGGAA
The DNA here is from genome assembly GCA_037134635.1 of Alcaligenaceae bacterium. Lineage (GTDB taxonomy): Bacteria > Pseudomonadota > Gammaproteobacteria > Burkholderiales > Burkholderiaceae_B > Zwartia. Next base: position 7,655 of record JBAXLV010000026.1, on the reverse strand, counting down.
TGTTTCCGATTGCTATTGGCTGGGGCTCGGATCCAAGTTTTCGTTCGCCGATGTCGATTGCAGTGATGGGTGGCTTATTGACCTCGACGGTACTAAGCTTGTTAGTGATCCCGGCTTTATTTACCTATATCGACGATCTTGCCCAAGGGCTGCAGCGCCTGAAGAATCGAGTGACGCACAAAGCGTAAGCGCGTTGCGCGTTGATTCTGATTACGCTAGGCCTTGCGCATCGTATAAAAAACAGGCCCCTGTTCTTGAAAGTCGATCCAACCCTTGCGCAAAGCCATGAGTTTATAAATGGCGCCAAGGGGGATGTAGGGCACTTGATCGAAAACTTGAACTTGAATCTCTTGGCACAGTGCTTTTCGTTGTTCAGGGGTGGCAGCGTAAAACCAATCGGTTCGCAATTTTTCGATTGTTGGATTAGTGGGCCAACCAAACCAGGCCTGCTTACCCGTGCCTCGAATGCCTAGATTACTGGTGGGATCCAGATTGCTCGTGCCGGTCATCGCAGTGAAGCCCACGTTCCAGCCACCCGAGGCCGGTGGATCTTGGCTGTTACGCCGCTGTAGATAGCTTCCCCAATCCATTGAACGTAAGTCGACTTTCAAATCTAATTTTTTAAACAAATCAGCGGTCACCAAGGCAGACGCGTGATGTGTTGGCGAATCGACGGGGTCGAGCAAGACAATTGCTTGGCCGTTGTAGCCGGCCTGCTTGATGAGCGAACGGGCGAGTGCGAAATCGCGTTTACCAGTCAGCTTATCTAACGCTGCAGTCGTTGCCATTGGCGTGCCGGGTGCCCACACCCCTACCTTGTCATGCCAGTATTCGGGAAACTCAGAGCCATTTGCTGCAGTCATATACTCTGTCTGATTCACGACAGCCAGAATCGCGCGACGCATTAGGATGTTGTCGAACGGAGGGTGAAGATGGTTAAACCGCATGATTGCAATCGAGGGCAAGTCACTTTTGATCAGCGTGATGGCTTTATCTTTACGCAAGATAGGTAAGAAGTCGTTGTCAACCGCTTCGATGCCATCGACTTCGTTGTTTTGCAGTGCCGCGACAGCGGTAGCGCGATCATTGATGACATGCCACTTGATGTCTGTCACATGCGCAATTTTTGGACCGGCCGTGTTGCGCGCGACTCCGTCCTTGCGTGGTACATATTCATTAAATTTTTCGTAGATCACTTGAGAGCCGGATACCCACTTTTCGGCGATGAATCGGTAAGGCCCACTGCCAATCATTTCTTTGATTGGCACATTGTCAGGTGTGTTTGCCAAGCGTTCGGGCATGATCGAAGCGGACGAGCCCGAGAGCGAGTACATCAGTAATGGAAATGGTTTGCTGAGGGTGATTTGTATGGTGTTGTCAGAGACTGCCTTGATCTCTTGAATTAATTCAATCAGCGTTTGCCCAAGCGGATTGCGTTTACCAAACCGCTTAATACTTGCGATGATGTCTTTACTGAGTACAGGCGAGCCATCGTGAAACGTCAAGCCGTCACGTAGCGTGATCTTCCAGGTCAGATCATTATTTTCAACAGACTGGCTACCGACCATTTGCGGTTGTGGTTGATAGTTGTCGTCTAGACCGTAGAGCGTATCAAAGACCTGGAGTGCATGGCAGGCCGTGATGGTTGCGGTCGTAAACATGGGATCAAGCAGGGCAAGATCATTCTCGGGCACCCAGCGCAGTAGCGTTTTACCTGTTTGCGCAAAGCTTGATGTCGGCAGTTGGGCGAGCCCGGCTGCTGCACCAGAACTTAGGATGAAGGTTCTGCGATCCATGGTGTATTCCTGTGATAAAAAAATTAAAAATTAGTGTTCACCCGCCGGGCGTTTAAACCAGACGAGTGAAAGTAATAGAGCCAAGAGGATCAGCACGAGTGCGCTTGCGCCAAAAAGTGCAGTCACTTCAGTGTCGCGCCGTTCAAGAGAGAACTTACTCGACAGGTGGCGGTACACCTCTTTTAAATCTTGAGAGTTGCCGGCCCGATAGAATTCACCCTCAGTAATCTTTGCGACGGCTTGGAGGGCTTGTTCATCGACACGTGCATAAAAAGAAGACCCTTCCCAACCAGGAATGAAGCCGTTTGGCGTGCCAAAGGCGACTGTGTAGACACGCACACCTCGTTGAGCCGCTTGTTTAGCTGCAGCTAAGGGATCGGGCCCATTGGTGCGTCGACCATCGGATAACAAGATGATTGCGCCATTGGAATACGAGCCTGGAGGAACAGGTGCAGGGGCGGGTGATTGCGGAGTCGCGGGCTTACGTTCGGCAAGTGGTTTGCTGCCCCAGCGACCGAACTCTTCACCGTAGATGGCTGCCTGTAAGTCAACACCAGAGTTGGGAAGCAGGGTGGATAAGGCAAGTAACAAGCCGCTCCCTGTCGCGGTTCCGCGTTGTAACTGGAAACGGTCAATCGAGGCTACCAAAGCTTCGCGCTCGTCTGTGATTTGTTGGACTAACTGTGCAGTACCCGCAAAGGAAACAATGCCGACGCGCATGTTGTTGGGTAATTCATTTAAAAATTCTTTAACCGTTGCTTGAGCGGCCTGAATCCGGTTGGGCTCAACGTCTTCGGCCAGCATACTGCGCGAGACGTCTACCGCCAGAACGAGCGTCATGTAATCGGCGGGGAGTGTGACCTGAGCCGTCGGCCTCGCTATGCCGATTGCGGCAATGCCCAAAGCAAGCCAGAGCAAAGCTGGAGGTGTGTGGCGTCGCCAGCTGTTACGTTGGCCAAGTGCTTGCCGAATAATCGTCAGATTAGAATATGTGTAGGCAAAGCGACGTCTGCGCTTAAGCAACCATAGGTAGCCAAAGGGCAGGGCTAGCACTAAAACGAAACACCATAAAAAGTGTGGCCAGATAAAGTGCATGAACGCATCAGTAGAGTTATGATGAACCATCACTTTATCACCGCTTGACGGGATTAGGTTTTTTATGAAACGGGCCGCGCTCTATAGCCGTCGTTCATCCTCAGGACTTAAATTGCCTGAGGAGTCGGTTGCGGCTCAAGCATCCTCGGCGACAGTCGAGGTGGTGCCCAAGCGGTTAGCCTGGCGCAAATCTTACGAGCGGTTTGGCTTGTTATTGGCAGGCTTCGCGCTGGCGTTCTCACTGCTTTTTGTTCGGGATTATGTTCAGCCTGCTCGCCCCGAGTTGACGCAAGAACAAATTGACGCTGCGGTCTTGCATAACTTAGCGACAAAAGATTTACCCGCGCGTGCCGCCCGCGCCGCTGCACTCATTGCGCCATCGATTGTGCGAATTCGGGGCGACATACTAGACGCCAAGGGTACGCAAGTGGGTGATGACGAACTTGGTGTTGGCACCGGAGTCGTGATCAAAGAAGACGGAACGATTTTGACTAATTTGCATGTCGTTTCGGCCTCACCGCGCTTGGTGGTGACCTTCGCAGATGGTCTTGAGTCACCCGCAGAACTCGTATCGGCCCAGCGCGACAAAGACCTCGCGGTGATTAAGCCTCTTAATATCCCAGATGATCTGCAGCCTGCGACCATGGGGTCTAGTCAAAATATCGGTCCTGGTGATGACGTCGTGGTGGTGGGGTTTCCTTTTGGGATGGGGCCGTCTGTTTCGGCTGGTGTGATTTCTGGTTTAAATCGAACGTTCAAACCTGCTGAGGGACCACCTTTGACTGGGCTGATTCAGTTTGATGCTGCTGCCAATCCAGGAAATTCTGGTGGGCCTTTGATCAACATGGCGGGCGAAGTGCTGGGGATTGTGACTGCGATTTTGAATCCGACCAGTGTGAGAACATTTATCGGGATTGGCTTTGCTATTACGATCGAAAGCGCAGGTATGGCTCTGGGTATGCCCCCGTTTTAACTTTAATTTAAAAGACTTGAACTGACGAGAAGCCTATGAATAACGAACCGCAAGCCTGGAATCGTGGCCAGTCCCCCCAACCCGTTCAAGACACTGCGCTCTTGATGGAGCGCGTGTTGTATGAAGTTAAACGCGTGGTGGTTGGACAAGACCAGTTTTTAGAGCGGATGCTGGTCGCGATTTTGGCGCAAGGCCACTTGTTGATTGAGGGGGTGCCAGGCTTGGCTAAAACCTTAACGGTCAACACCTTGGCTAAGGCCATTCGAGGTTCTTTCAAGCGCATTCAATTTACGCCTGACCTATTGCCTGCAGATTTGGTGGGCACTCAAATTTATAATCAAAAGACCAGTGAATTCAGTACGGTGTTAGGCCCTGTCTTTGCAAATCTCTTGCTAGCCGATGAAATTAATCGAGCGCCTGCAAAGGTTCAAAGTGCCTTGCTTGAGGTGATGCAAGAAAGACAAGTGACGATTGCCGGTCAAACGCACAAAGTGCCCTCTCCGTTTTTGGTGATGGCGACGCAAAATCCTATTGAGACCGAGGGTACTTATCCATTACCTGAAGCACAGGTCGATCGCTTTATGATGAAAGTGCTGATTGGTTATCCCAAAGAAGAAGAAGAGTTTGTGATTGTGCAGCGCGTGATTGGCCCTGCGATCGATATTGCGGCGGTCGCTACGACAGAACAGATCGCCGCTTTGCAGCATCAATCACGGCAAGGGTACGTTGATCCAGGGCTGATTCAGTATGCGGTCAAGCTGGTGTCGGCCACGCGTGATCCCGCACGGTTTGGTTTACCTGATCTCGCGCGTTACCTCACGTTTGGAGCCAGCCCGCGTGCGACGATTGGTTTGATTGAAGGGGCGCGTGCGCTCGCGTTTTTGCGCGGGCGTGGTTATGCCTTGCCGCAAGACGTCGTGGATTTGGTTCCTGATGTCTTGAGACATCGTTTGGTCTTGTCTTATGAGGCCTTGTCTGATGGTTTGTCAGCCGATCAACTGATCGAGCAAATTTTGCGGGTTGTGCCTGTGCCAGACAAACCGCTCGATAGTCATGTTCGCGTTTCTTAAACGGTTCAAGCGTCAGCCACCCGTCGCGCAAGTCTCTGCGCGCGACCCAGACGCTGCTGCGGTCGTTCCTCGTCCAGAGGCCTTGTTGCGTCAGTTAGAGTGGACGGTGATTCGACGCCTGGATGGTCAGTTGCAAGGTGACTATCGCACGCTGTTTCGTGGCGCTGGTTTAATGCTGGCTGACTTGCGCGAGTATCAGGCGCATGACGATGTGCGACATATTGATTGGAATGTGACCGCCAGAATGCAAGTCCCTTATGTACGAGAGCATCAAGAAGACCGAGAAATGACGGCCTGGTTTGTGGTGGATTTGTCGGGTTCTATTGATTTTGGTTCAAGCCAGGTCAGTAAACGGACCCTTGCAATTGAATGTGTAGGCGTGCTGGCGCGCCTCTTGACGCAGCATGGCAATCGGGTGGGGGCCTTACTTTATACCGGTGCGGGTGGCCATGCCAATGTGCATATTCCTGCCAGATCAGGTCGTCGTCAGGTGTTGCATCTGTTAGAGCGCATGACGCGAGCTGAATCGAGTAAACAAACGCAAGAAACCGATTTAGCGACGCTCTTGAGAGATGTCCAGTCAATCTTAAAAAGGCGCTCGACTGTTTTTGTGTTGTCAGATTTTTTAAGTCAGCCTGGTTGGGATCGTGCCTTGAATCAATTAGCGCGCCGTCATGAAGTAGTCGCGATCCGCTTGTTTGATCCAGTCGAGTCGATATTACCCAATAGTGGTTTGTTGGTGATGCAGGATGCAGAGACGGGTGAGCAGATTTTTGTGGATTCGCATGATGCGGGCTTTCGAAAACGTTTTGCAGAACAAGCAATCTTGCGCGAAGAAAATTTGCGCGAAAGTTTTGCACATGCTGGCGTTGATTGCATGGAATTACAGACTGACGAACCCATTGATCAAGCCTTGATTCGCTTCACTCGACTGCGTAAACGTCGCAGTCAGCTAGCGACTGGTGCTGCGTCTGGTGCCTTGGCGAGCGCGTGAATACATGCCTTCGTTAAACTCCTTGACCTTGCTTTGGCCCTCTTTGTTGTGGGCATTTTCTGGGTTACCTTTTTTAATCGGTGCTTATCTCTGGTTCTGCCGTCGGCAAAGATGGTCTCGCCATGGGTGCGCACTATTGATGCTGTTTGGCGTAAGTCTTGTGATTTTTTCTTTAGCGCGGCCGCGTGCAGTATTGCTATTGCCTGGCCGTTTGGATACGGTCATGCTCGCGATTGATACTTCGGGCAGCATGCGAGCGACGGATGTTCAGCCCAGTCGTATTGAGGCGGCTCAGGCGGCGGTGCGGACGTTTATTGCCGAGCAGCCTCCGATGGTCAAAGTGGGAGTTGTGACGGTTGCCAGTACCGCGGCAGTGGCACAGGCCCCGACAGTCAGCCGCGATGAGCTTTATCGTGCGATCGAAAACTTACCGTTGCAAACAGGTTCTGCCTTAGGGAGTGGTATTTTAATTGCACTGGCGCAATTGTTGCCTGGTTCAGGAATTGAGGTCGAGAAAATTTTGACTGAGGCAGATCGTCCACTGCCAAAAGATACCGGCAAGCCCTTGGGGGCAGAGGGCAAAGGTTCGAATCAGGTCAAGCTCGATCCTGGGTCGAATAAAGCACTGGCGATCGTCTTGATCTCAGATGGGCAAAGTAATATGGGCCCTGACGCATTGAAGATGGCACAGCTTGCTGCAGATCATGGCGTGCGCGTCTACACGGTCGGTGTTGGGACACCTGAAGGGGTCGTACTCAAGGCCCAAGGATTGTCGATGCGCGTCAAGCTTGATGAAACAGCGCTCAAAAAAATCGCTGATATTACGTTGGCTGATTATTATCGTGCAACAAACGCCAATGATTTAAAGAAAGTTTACGCGGCGCTCGCCACGACGATTCGCCTTGAAAAACACCAAAGCACCGAGGTGACCGCGCTATTCCTGACCCTGGGTATGTTGTTGATTCTAGTGGCCGGTCTGTGGTCTTTGCATCGGGATGGGCGTGTACTTTAGTTAAGTTGTTTTAGCGTTTGAGTAACCAACGGTCGTTTGCATACTCAACGCGCTGTTCTTCGACAAGTTTTTGCAGATGCGCAAACAAAGAGCGCATGGCAACTTTGTGTAGTTTTTCTGCCGTGTCTCGGTAGGCGACGGGTACGAGTTCTTCAAGCGTAGCGGGCTGCTCGAAAGTACGTAGCGCTGCCAAAACTTTATTTTCTCGGTCTTGGCGATGAATCAGCAGTCGTTCAACGGCCTCGTTGGGCTTATCCATTAAAAAGCCGTGCCCTGGCGCTAGAAAAGCGATCTGTTCATCAAGTAAAAGGCGCAAAGAGGCGAGATAAATTGCCATGTTGCCATCTGGGGGATTGATCACAACTGTTGAGCCTTGCATGATGTGATCGCCGGTAAACATTAAGTGTTCAGCTTCGTGCAGATAGCAGACCTGATTTGAGGCGTGCCCAGGGGTATGGATTACCCGAAGCGTGACGCCCGCGACTGTTATTTGTTGACGATGCGTAACCTGTATCTCGGGTGCAAAGGTTTGGTCTTGATTCGGGTAGGGCGGTGGCGGCATGCCATAGACCGTGGCACCGGTTCTTGCTTTAAGCTCAAGTGCCGCTGGAGAGTGATCAAGATGCGTGTGGGTACACAGAATCCATTTGATCGGGCCGCGCGCAGCGTTAATTAGCGCCTCAATGTGTTCGACCAAAGGCGGCCCTGGGTCAAT
>JBAXLV010000025.1:0-11604 GCA_037134635.1 Alcaligenaceae bacterium | reverse complement strand
GTGTTGCCGCTTTGTGTCTTGCTTTAAAAACAGATATTAATTTTTTAGCATCACTTGCTAACCTTGCTGGTGGAATAGTTTGCGAATATGTTGGCGTCGTTTCAATTGAGAAAAATATTTTACTGGAAGAAGCATTGAAGGTCTTATAGGACTCGGATTAGAAAAGATTTAAAACTGATAAAATAATTATAAGAAAAATCTATTAACAATTTATAAGAGAAAAGTATGTTACAAATTAACTACATCAAAGAAAACAATCGTTAATGTCGTGGGCGACAAAGAGCGATTCGTCAACGTTAATAATCGGAGAGTTCAATGGCTTTTTCACGACTTAACCTTCGCTCGACTTTTACATACCCCTCAACGTTTCACACGCGTCTCGTCAAAGCAATTTGGGCTGCTCCCTTAATGTTTGCGACCTGCGCGGCTCAGGCGCAGGCAGTCGCGGCTATTCCTGAAAGTGTCAAGGTTGTAGACAGCCAGGTGGCAAAGCAAGGTTATTTCTATGTTGGTGGCCGCTACGTAGGCGCTCCGGGCAAAGAAGTCATGGTTGGGCAGATGTACGTCGAAGTGTGGGCACCCGCTAAAGTTTTGCATCCCTACCCGATGGTGCTGTTTCATGGCGCTGGCTCTACGGCGACTACGTGGATGCAAACACCCGATGGACGCCCAGGTTGGGCTCACTACTTTGTAAACCAAGGCTACATCGTATACATGGTCGATCAGCCTGCCCGCGGCAGATCAGGCTATAACGCGCAATACCTAGGCAAACAAATCGTAACGACTGCACCTGCCACACAACGCAACACGACGGCCACCAGCACGCAAGGTAATTGGCCTCAGGCTAAGTTATCGACACAATTTCCAGGCTCTGGTGCCGATCGTGGCACGATGGGTAACCCGGTGTTTGATGCTGGCTACGCGCGCTCGGTCGCTTACTTAGAAAGCAACGAAGAAACTCAAAAATTAATTCAGTATGCGGGCACGGCCTTATTAGACAAAATTGGTCCTGCGGTTTTGCTAACGCACTCGCAAGCGGGCCCTTTTGGTTGGATTTTGGCAGATACCCGACCCAGGCTTGTGAAAGGGATCGTCGCGATCGAACCTTCGGGCCCGCCCTTCATGAACGCCACACGGTCAGTCGAGCCTGCACGCCCTTGGGGACCGACAGATATCCCAATTACTTATGCACCCCCGATTCATAGCCCGCAAGAATTAAAGTATGAAGTCCAATCGGTTGCGGATGGAAAAGACCTAGAGCGTTGCGCTCTGCAAACGGGTACGCCGCACACACTGCCAAACCTGAAAGGGATACCGATTACGATCATCACGGCTCCGGCGTCCTACCACGCGCCCTATGATCATTGCACCTCAAAGTACCTGACGCAGGCAGGAGTACCGAACGAACACATTCTTCTTGCGGATAAAAACATTTTGGGCAACGGGCACGTCATGCCGTCGGAATTGAACAATCTTGAGGTCGCTCGGGTGATTACTGATTGGCTGAAAGCAAATATCAAATAGACGTTGTTTCTGCCATCCCCCGTTAATGGAGGCTCTTCATCATTAACGGGGGACAACGGTATTCATTAAACTTGTTTTTGCGAAGAAACACATTTAATGGAGCTAATACCGATGTCCCAAATCGATTCTATCCTAGGTCTACCTGGGCTGGCCGTTCAACGCGTGGATCGCAAGCTAGGGATCCATGTCTGGGCCAAGCCCACCACCCGTCCGCCCTGCGTGCACTGCGCGAGCGAAACGGTACGCATCAAGGCCACCCATAGCCGGACCCTGAAGCACACCCGTCAAGGCAATCAGATCATGATTCTGCACTTGAGCATACCCAAGTACCACTGCCTGAGTTGCAACCGTTACTTTCGCCATCAGTTCCCTTGGGCCCGCCCGCGTCTGCGGGCCACTGAGTCTTATCGCCTTGAGGTGTTTGAAGCCCACGATGGAGGGGTCAGCCAGAGCAAACTCGCACTCACACACCGCATCGGCAGCGCCACCATTGAGCGCTGGTATCAACACCTGATCAAGCGTCGAGTCTCAGAGTTATCTGGCCGAGCGTGCCCGAGGGTGCTGGGCATAGACGAACATTTTTTTAGTCGTAAAAAGGGCTACGCCACTACGCTGGTCGACCTTAAAAACCATAAGGTGTTCGATGTCGTGCTTGGACGCTCCGAACCCAGCCTGAGGCAGTATTTAAACCGCCTGCCAGGCCGAGAGTTGGTGCAAATTGTTGTGATGGATTTGTCAGAAACGTATCGCAACATCGTGCAAAAATACTTTCCAAACGCAAAGATCGTGGCCGACCGCTTTCATGTCATCCGGCTCGTGAATCACCACTTCCTCAACCTGTGGAAACAGCAAGATCCGGTTGGCAGAATGAACCGCGGCCTCTTGAGCCTGATGCGTCGACACCAGTGGAACCTGTCCCAAGAGCAGCGCGATAATCTTGCAAGGTATTTGGAACCATTCCCAGTTCTAAAGGCTCTGTACTTTGCCAAACAACGACTGAATAAACTGTTACGCCTTAAAAACTTAACAGCCAGACACGCTCAAAATTTTTTGGGTCGGTTGCTCAAGTTGATTACGCAGTTTGCTCAGAGTCCGGCAAAGACGTTAGCCAACACGCTGACCTCTTGGATTGAGCCAATCGTCAGGATGTGGCGCTTCTCAAAGTCAAACGGAATCACCGAGGGATTCCACACTAAAATGGAAATGATGTCCCGAAGGGCATATGGATTTAGGAACTTTGAAAATTACCGACTGAGGGTCTTGGCCCACTGCGGTTGGAACGGCGTATTTTGCCGTGTTTGATGGGTACTGCTATTTCGATGAATACTGCTCATCCCCCGTTAATGGGGTAGAGCCTGGGGTAGAGCCGTAAAAAAACCCCGTAAAACGGGGTTCTGGCGGAGAGGGTGGGATTCGAACCCACGGTGGATTTGCACCCACGCCTGATTTCGAGTCAGGTACATTCGACCACTCTGCCACCTCTCCGGTGTATGCAATTGGGGGAACAATCGCGGATATCACGGCAAACGCGTAACACCTTGGTCCAGCCGTCGATTCTAGCAGAAACAGGGTTAAGCCGCTAAACTGAGCTGTCTGTTAGTGTTGCCCATCTCGCCCTTGTTTTGTAGAGACTACCGCTATGCTCTTTGTCCTATCACCGGCAAAAAAACTTGATTACGACTCGGCGCTGCCGACTCAGTCCCATACGCAACCGCTCTTTGTCAAAGAAGCAGCACAGCTGATTAAAGTGCTGAAAACGCAATCGACGGCCGAGGTCGCCGCCTTGATGGACTTAAGTGACGCGTTGGCACAACTGAATGTGGATCGCTACGCCACTTGGAAAACGACTTTTACACAAAAAAATTCGCGTCAAGCTGTGTTGGCGTTTAACGGCGACGTGTACGAGGGGATGAACGCGGCGACCCTTAAAGAAAAAGATTTACAGTGGGCCCAAGAGCACGTTGCGATTTTAAGTGGCTTGTATGGTGTCTTGCGACCACTTGATTTGATGCAGCCCTATCGCCTTGAAATGGGCACCAAACTTAAAAACCCAGGCGGTGCAACCCTATATGCTTTTTGGCAAAAGACGATTGCACCGTACCTAAACGAGCGTTTAGCAAAAGAAAAAACCCCGATCGTCGTGAACCTGGCTTCTGAAGAATATTTCAAAGCGATTGACCTAAAAGCCTTGAACGCACGCATTGTTCAGTGCGTGTTTCAAGACGGTAAAAACGATGTCTATAAAGTCGTGAGCTTTCATGCAAAACGCGCGCGAGGGCTGATGGCCCGTTATGCGATCGAGAAGCGTGTGACTATGCCCGAAGATTTAACAAAATTTGACAGTGAGGGTTACGCTTACGTTGCGAGTTTGTCGACCGAAGACAAACTCGTCTTTCGGCGTGCGGGTTAGTCGGTGGGCCATCCAGAGGTAAACGCGTATCCTCGCGTTGCGCTTGTACTGCAGGGCGGAGGGGCACTCGGTTCCTATCAGGCGGGGGTGATCGAAGGCCTGAACGAAGTTGGGATCAGCCCGAATTGGGTAGCGGGCATTTCAATTGGAGCGCTCAATTGCGCGTTGCTTGCAGGAAACGCGCCTAAGCATCGAATCACCAAGCTCAAAGAATTTTGGGAAACCATTTGTCGTCCTCCTTCGGCTGCCGCAAATGTTATGACCGCAATGCTTGACGCTTTTAATCCAGCATCCACGGCCTTACGTACCTTGACTCAACATAGCACTGAAAAGCTGTTTGGTTCGTACGCAGCAATGCAAACGATGGTTGAAGGGCAGCCGGGTTTTTTTAAGCCGCGTCCTTTCGCGCCTGGTGGGGGTAGCCCTGCTTCAACGAGCTATTACGACACAAGTCCGCTCATCGCGACGCTAGAAAAATTTGTAGATTTTGATCGCGTCAATCGCAAAGAGATGCGTGTGTCGGTTGGCGTGACTAACGTCAGTACTGGTAACTTTGTGTATTTTGACAATACTGAAATGCGACTTGAGCCCAAGCATTTTTTAGCCTCTTGTGCCTTGCCGCCGGGATTTCCAGCTGTCGAGATTGATGGTGAGTTTTATTGGGATGGAGGGTGTGTTTCAAACACTCCACTCGAATACGTGCTTAATGTGAAGCCGCGCGAAGATACACTGATTTTTCAAGTGGATTTATGGAGCGCGCGTGGGAAGCTGCCGACAGATATTTTTCAAGTACTCGAGCGTCAAAAAGATATTCAGTATTCGAGTCGCACGCGCGGGGTGACAAATCAGGTCAATGATTTGCAACAACTCAGGCAACTGCTTTGGGACGCTATAGCACGGATCCCAAAAAACGTTAAAGCGAAAGATCCTTGGTTTGATGCGCTTGCTCAACAAGTCTATGGTGCTCGGTATAACTGTATTCAGTTAATTTATAAAAATAAACCGAGTGCAGGGCATTACAAGGATTTTGAATTTAGTCATGAAACGATGGCGTCTCACTGGCAAACGGGTTTGTCCGACATGCGCCGTACGCTTGAGAACCCGGCCTGTTTAAATTTACCGCCACCGGGTGAAAATTTTGTGACCTACGACGTGCATCGTCACCAATAACACGTCGCATCTCTCGTTTCATTAAATCATCGACCAACCGTGGCTGACCACAATCGACTGTCCGGTGAGCGCATTGGTCTCAAACCCCGCTAAAAACGCCACTGTATTGGCGATATCGGCGGTGGTAGTGAATTCACCATCAACTGTTTCTTTTAAAAATACATTTTTAATCACATCTTCTTCGCTCATGTTGAAGAGGGCGGCCTGTTCAGGGATTTGTTTTTCTACGAGCGGGGTGCGCACAAAACCTGGACACACTACGTTGGTACGCACGCCACGCGGACCGCCTTCTTTTGCGATGGCGCGCGCCAGACCAAGTAGGGCATGCTTGGCGGTAATGTAGGCCGATTTCAATTTTGAAGCCTGATGCGAATGGACCGAGCCCATATAAATAATTGAGCCACCCCGACCGCTGTCATACATGTGTTTGATTGCGGCCTTCGTGGTCAAAAATGAACCATCTACATGAATGGCCATCACTTTTTTCCAGTCGGCGTACGGAAAATCTTCGATGGCGTGAATAATTTGTATCCCCGCATTCGATACCAAAATATCAATACTGCCAAACTCAGTGACCGCACGATTAACGCCCGCATTCACGGCTTCTTCATCTGTAACGTCCATCACAACGCTAATGGCGCGCCCACCATTCTTCACGATTTCTGCGACCACCAGATTTGATGCCGCAGGGTTTAAATCTGCAACGACCACTGCTGCGCCTTGACGGGCCAGAGTGAGTGCACATTCGCGACCAATACCGCTTGCAGCACCGGTAATCAGCGCAACTTTATCTTTAACTGACATATCAAGCTCCTAAAAAATAGATCGAAATTGAGTGGGTTTAAACCCTAGTGTAAGACGTGCGTACGAATTTAAAAAGCGCGTTGATTTAAGATGACACGGTAGCCTGCTGCGCATCGTTTACACGCAAGAAGGCCTGCGTATGCAGGACATTCATCTCGGCATTAATCACCGTAATTGAGCGTTGCAGTTGCTTAAGCGGATAGGTCAGGGTCGGAAAGTTGCCGTCTAACAGGGATTTTGGTACAGCCGGGGTCGGGAGCTCGGGCGCGGGTAGCAGCTGCGGTAACAACGCCTTTAAAAATTCAGTGCTTGCAGCAGGAATCTGTTGCAGACTGAGCAGCACGGCAGTGGCTGATGCGATTTGAGACGAGAGCATGTGATTTTGAATCACAATATTATTGAGCTCAATGACGTGCCACTGGCGTGATTTTGGCTCAAGCATCATGCGATAAAAAGCTTCGGCTAAGTTCGCAAGTGCGACATGTACATTTTTTCTCGCTAGGCGTAGCCGCAAGTCTGACCGTTTGAGTTCAAAGGCAGAGGCTTTTGTTTCGTGCGAGTGAAGATGCGTCAACGCGGCTTCTAGATACGTGCGATTGGCGGTAATCGCCGCGCGCGCGAGTGAAGGCATAAACTGCGCCTCCCACCAGGGTAAGAAATAGCTACAGGCAAACGAGATTACAGAGCCGACAAAGGTATCAAGCGCGCGATCTGCAATGATGGTACTTGCGCTGGGATCAAGAAAATTAAACGCAAGCAAAACAGCAGTGGTGTTAAAGGCTGACGCTACCATGTAGTTGATTTGCAGCATGCTGCCGCCAACGATCGTCGACAGCACCATGAGGGCAAATAACCACGACTCTTGATGGGTGCTGTGCAAAATAGCAAACGCAAGGCCGCAGCCTAAAAGAGTGCCGATCAGGCGCCAATTGTTGCGCTGACGTGTCAGCGCAAACCCTGGTTTCATAATGATCAGAACGGTGAGCAAAATCCAATAGCCTTGGCGTGCTAGGGTAGGAATCAAAGCCGATAAGGCCAGCGCGATACCCGCTGCGAGCGTGACGCGCAGCGCGTAACGACAAAAAGGTGAGTCAAACCGTAAGTTACTGGTGACTAGGCGTGGCCGAAATTGCTGGCGTGACATGAACTGCGTGAGTGAACGGTCGATTTTAAGAGAATCTAGCAATTGAGCATTGTCAGCGCGTTGTGTAGCAACGATCATGCGATCGATGATCTTGGCACTATTGCGCAAGCGTCGCAAGATTTCAATACACAAAGAGTAGAGTTCGGGTTCACGTTGCGCAAAACCTTCAGCTTGCATTTGTTGAATTTCAAATTCAAGGGCGCGCAACTCGGCCTTGACGCTGCTACGTTTTGTCGCCGTGCGTTCGCGCGCAACGGCAAGTGCGATTCGATCTAAATCGCTCGCCAGTTTATGCAGGGCGTCGCGCATAAAGAGTAGGGCATCCGAGCCCCCAAGCTTGTGCTGTAACAGTGCGTAGTCGGTTCGCGTTGCAACTAATAAATCAAGAATCGCGATCATCTCGACAAATAAATTCCAAAGCATGACGCGACGCGAATCCGTTTGTACGCGCCGACCCGCCAAACCACGCAGCACCATATCGCGTGCGGCCTGGTGTTTATCGGTCATATCGGCCTGACACACAATGAGCTTACGATAATTTTCTTCAAGATCACCACCAGGGTCATACATGTCAGCGCGCCGCGCAACATAGTCTGCCGTGGCAAAGAGCGCAACGGATAGCGCTTGTTCTTTTTCGCGCAATTGCATGATTCGGCTGACCGAATAACTGAACAGCGTGTAAAACAAGCCACCGCCGAGTGAAGTGAGGGTGTGTAGCCACACCTCTTGGGTTGAAAGCGAGTTGTGCAGTGTGACCGTCATTAACAGCAGGCAGGCAAAACCAATTTGCCCGCCTTTTTTGCCATACACCGCTAGCATCGAAAATCCGAAACATTGCGCCATCACGACCAACCAAATCGCGATTGGATGTGATGAAGCGAACCCCGTGACAGCGACGGTTAGCGTGCTCAGTGCGGCTCCCCCGAGCATTTCGCGCAAACGGTGCTCGTGCGGCCCAGGCTGATCAATGAAGGCAACACAAAGCGCACCAAAGGTTGCGACCAGGCCGCTTGCATACCATCCAAAGATTCCGCCCAAGACGGCGATCGGCAACAAAATGCCGATGGCGCGTCTGACGCCACTATAAAAGTGATGGCTAAATAAAAAGCGCTCGAGCTGGCTGAGGGTGGGGTTCATCTGTTGGGGGGCTGATCAAAAGGTCGTTGATGCAATTCATTTATGTGCAGCGCAGCAATCCAACGGTTCCCCCACTCTAACCAAGTCTTTGCACCTAGACAACCTCGGGCGGTGTTTTTCTTCAAATCGGCAAGATTTATGGGTAAAAGGACCGAAATTCCTTGCCAGATCAGCGGGCTAGCAGATTGATCAATTTGCGCTGCGGCGCACAACCGGTTAAAGTTATCGGCTCGCACCTTCAAGCTCACCGCTTGTTTGTGCAATGGCTTTTAGTTTGGGTCACCGCTCAAATGCTTTTGCCATCTAAACTTTTGCTGCTTTCCCTGCCACAAGCTGCGGCAAGCGCTTCCGTTTCGATCCAGTGCACCCCTGTTGGGTGCGTGCATAGCCTGATGGCGAATGCGCGACGGGTGGGTGATGTGTCCGGGTGGCCAGGTTCCGTGAGCCTGAAAACGTCGGTTCATGTTGCGTCAACGGTCGCGGTTCGGCGAGCCCGGGGATTCCGGGCCGCAGCCTGAGTGGCGAAGCCGGTAATGAAAGGAAAGACATCATGGAACTCAATGGCGCGGACATCGTCACGCAGTGCCTTGCGGATGAAGGCGTAGAGCACGTCTTCGGCTATCCGGGCGGCGCGGTCCTGTACATCTACGACGCGATCTACAAGCAAGAAAAATTCCAACATATCCTGGTGCGCCACGAGCAGGCAGCGGTGCACGCGGCTGACGCGTACTCGCGATCCTCGGGCAAGGTAGGCGTCTGCCTGGTCACGAGCGGCCCCGGGGTCACCAACGCCGTGACGGGCATCGCCACCGCCTACATGGATTCGATCCCGATCGTGATCCTTAGCGGCCAGGTGCCGACCCACGCGATTGGCGAAGACGCTTTTCAGGAGTGCGACGCCATAGGCATCACCCGGCCCTGTGTCAAGCACAACTTCCTGGTGCGCGACGTCAAGGATCTGGCGGACACCATACGGCGCGCTTTCTATATCGCGCGCTCGGGCCGCCCGGGTCCGGTGCTGGTCGATATCCCGAAGGACGTCACGGTCGCCCATACCAAATACACGCCGCCCAAGGGCGAAATGGCGATTCGATCCTACGCGCCTGTTGTCAAAGGCCATCAGGGTCAGATCAAGAAAGCCGTGCAGATGCTGCTGCAGGCAGAGCGCCCGATGATCTACTCGGGCGGCGGCGCGATTCTTTCCGATGCGTCGGCCGAACTCATTCGCTTCGTCAAGATGGTCGGCGCGCCGATCACCAGCACCCTGATGGGCCTGGGCGCCTTCCCGTTCTCTGATCGCCAGTTTGTCGGCATGCCCGGCATGCACGGCACGTACGAAGCCAACATGTCGATGCAGCACTGCGATGTCCTGCTGGCCGTTGGCGCGCGGTTTGACGATCGCGTGATCGGCAACCCCAGGCATTTTGCGCAGAATCCGCGCAAGATTATCCACATCGACGTCGACCCCTCGTCGATCTCCAAGCGCGTGCGCGTTGACGTCCCCATCGTCGGCAACGTCAAGGATGTGCTGGCCGAACTGATCTCCCAGTACGAGGCCGCCGAGCCACGCCAGAATGCCGATTCGCTCGAGCGCTGGTGGCAGCAGGTCGAGGGATGGCGTGCGCGCGATTGCATGAAGTTCGCCGATTCTACCGAGGTCATCAAACCGCAGTCGGTGGTGCAGAAGCTTTGGGAAGTCACGGGTGGAGACGCCTTTGTGACTTCCGACGTCGGGCAGCACCAGATGTGGGCCGCGCAGTACTACGGGTTCAACAAGCCCCGGCGCTGGATCAATTCGGGCGGGTTGGGCACGATGGGCGTCGGGCTACCCTACGCCATGGGCGTGCAGATGGCCAACCCTGATGCCACGGTCGCATGCATTACGGGCGAAGGCTCGATCCAGATGAACATCCAGGAGCTCTCGACCTGCAAGCAGTATGGGTTGACGCCCAAGGTGCTTTGCCTGAACAACCGGTATCTCGGGATGGTGCGCCAGTGGCAACAGCTTGACTACTCTTCACGGTATTCCGAGACCTACATGGATGCACTGCCGGATTTCGTGAAGCTGGCCGAAGCGTACGGGCACGTCGGCATGCGCATCGAGAAGCCGAGTGATGTCGAGGGCGCGATCCGCGAGGCCTTCAGCCTCAAGGACCGGCTCGTTTTCATGGACTTCATTACTGACCGGACCGAAAACGTGTGGCCCATGGTCAAGGCCGGTCGCGGCCTGACCGAAATGCTGCTCGGCGCCGAAGACCTGTAAGGAGACACCATGAGACACGTAATTTCAGTCCTGATGGAAAATGCACCCGGCGCGCTCTCGCGCGTTGTCGGGCTCTTCTCGGCGCGCGGGTACAACATCGAGACCCTGACGGTCGCCCCGACCGAGGACAACACCCTATCACGCCTGACCATGGTCACGCTGGGTTCGGATGAGGTGATCGAGCAGATCACCAAGCACCTGAATCGCCTCGTGGACGTGATCAAGGTCGTCGACCTGACCGAAGGACCTCATCTCGAGCGCGAACTCATGCTCATCAAGGTGCGGGCCGTCGGCAAGGAGCGCGAGGAAATGAAGCGCATGGCGGATATTTTCCGCGGGCGGATCATCGACGTGACCGACAAGGCCTACACCATCGAGCTCACGGGCGACCAGGGCAAGGTGCAGGCTTTCATTGATGCGCTCGACCGCAGCGCGATCCTGGAGACCGTCCGCACGGGGGTCTCGGGGATCGGCAGAGGCGAGCGCATTCTCAAGCTTTGACCAGGGGAGGCCACCGCGGTCGGTGGCTTTCGCGGATTATTTGCAGCCGCACCGGGCAACTAATCAATTCTTAAACATCGGTGTCCATAACACCAATATCCGGAGTACAGCATGAAGGTTTATTACGACAAAGATTGTGACCTTTCCCTGATCAAGGGCAAGACCGTTGCCATCATCGGCTATGGCTCGCAGGGTCATGCCCATGCACTTAACCTGCATGAGTCCGGCGTCAAGGTCGTCGTCGGCCTGCGCCCGAGCGGCGCTTCCTGGAAGAAGGCGGTCAACGCCGGCCTGAAGGTCGCGGCGGTTGAAGAGGCCGTCAAGGCGGCCGATCTCGTCATGATGCTTTTGCCCGACGAAAACATCGCCCAGGTCTATCGCGAAAGCGTGAAAGACAACATCAAGCCGGGCGCGGCGCTCGCGTTTGCCCACGGCTTTAACGTTCACTACGGCCAGGTCGTGCCGCGTGACGATATCGATGTCGTGATGATCGCCCCGAAGGCCCCCGGCCATACCGTGCGTGGCACGTATGCACAGGGTGGCGGCGTCCCGTCACTGGTTGCCGTGCACCAGGACACGTCCGGCTCCGCCCGCGCTGTCGCGCTCTCGTATGCTTGCGCGATCGGCAGCGGCCGCGCCGGTGTGATCGAA
>JBAXLV010000024.1:0-11673 GCA_037134635.1 Alcaligenaceae bacterium | reverse complement strand
CCCTCCCGCCACGCCATAAATCATCGGGCCATGCGCAATCGGCTCACCGAATTGCGTCGTTTTGCAGTACTCATAGTTGGTATGCACCTCATTAAAATCGCCCGACAAACAAGCAAAGTTAACGATATCCGTACTGGTAATCGTGCGCGCGGGCGTCACGAACTCGAAACCCACTTCAAAATCTTCAAAATACCGGCCGCGAACGGGAGGTGTAGCAATACCCATGTTGATCTCCTGATGATTACTGTTTATCTTTAGTCAGTATGAGTGTGCAATGCGACGACAGTACACCCCCTTCGTTGTGTACCAAGGCCGTCTCGGCACCCTCAACCTGTCGCGCACCTAGTCCACCGCGCAATTGACGAACCGCCTCAACGATTCCAAACAAACCACCGGCTGCTCCCGCATGGGCATGCGATAGCATCCCGCCGTGGGTATTGACTGGCAAACGCCCGCCAATCCGGGCATGGCCATCTTGATAAAAGCTACCGCCTTCACCTTGCTTACAGAAACCGAGTTCTTCAAGCTCGATAATCGGTACGATCGAAAAGCAGTCGTATAACTCGGCGACGTCAATATCTGCAGGGCCGAAACCCGCCATTTTGTACGCGATTTTTCCGGACTCGTGGGCACCAAACTCAGTCAGGCTTGGGGCACACATCAAATGCTCGTGCGTATGATATTCGCCGATCCCCGCCAGATAGACGGGCTGACAAGGCAAGTCTTTTGCAATCTCAGCCGAAGTCACAATAAAGGCGCCACCTGCATCTGACAGCAAACAACAATCGAGTATCTTAAGTGGATCTGCAATCGGTTTTGACTGCATCACATCTTGAATGGTCAGGGGCTTTTTCATATGTGCGTTCGGATGCAGGAGCGCGTGCGCACGGGTGGTCACTGACACCGCGGCCATCTGCTCTTCTGTCGTTCCGAATAGCTCCATATGCCGGCGCGCAATCATTGCATAAAAAGCGGGAATCGACGGCCCATAGGGCTTTTCAAAATAAGGATGTCCAACCGCCATCAGCGCGGCAACAGCTTGATCGCGGCTTTGACCGGTCGCCCGATTTTCACCAGCACAGATCAAGACCGTCTTGCAATGACCCGCTGCAATCGCTTCTGCCGCATGTTTAAGCATGACCGCGGGTGAGGCACCGCCCACAACCATCGAGGCTGTGTAGCGTGGTTTGATGCCCAGGTACTCACAAATGACGCTACCAAGCATGAAGTAAGGCTCGGTAAATGAGTAGGCAGTCAGCACGCCGTCAATGTCCGAAAGCTTTAAGCCCGAGTCATCCAGGGCACGCCGGGCGGCCTGGGCGTTTAGCCCTAAACCACTCATCGTCGGCACTTTGCCAATATCCGATTCACCCACACCAACGATGGCAGCTTTATTACGAATCGAGTTCATCGTCTGCGCCATTTAGTTTGCACCCTTATGCGCATGATGCCTAACAAACTGTGGCACTTTGGCATCCGGCCCACGCGCTTCAAAACAAACTTTGACTTGATCACCAATACGCGTCTCAAGTGCGTCTGGCCCCAAAATATTCGTCATCATACGCGGCCCTTCCTTAAGTTCGATCAGGGCAACGACATACGGCACTAAGTGATCAAATTCTTTCATCGGCGCACGTCTGACCACGGTAAAACTATGGACGACGCCAAGTCCACTGGCTTGAATCCATTCAAGTTCAGTCGACCAACAGGCGGGGCAGAGGTAGCGCGGCATAAAGTGAAATTCTTTACAGTCTTTGCACCGTCTGATCATCAGGCGCTCTTGATTTGCGCTATCCCAATACACTTGCGAATCAGGATTTGCGACGGGAATAGGCAGTTCGGTGTTCATTGTTTTTTCTCTTACACGAGGTCAAAATTTTAGGTCTTTAGCGTTACCAAAATCTGCCTCTCGGCGCTGGAGTGCTGCCTCAAGACCTTCATGAAACTCTGGATTTGACATGGCAAGCGCCTGGCCAAAACCCTCAAAGGCAAACATATCAGCGAGCGATGTTTCAAACGAACGTGCCATCAAGGTTTTAGCAAGCCCCATGACCTGTGCGGGGCCTTCCGACAGACGTTGCGCCTGCGCGAGTCCAGCATCATAGAGTTCAGCATCGGGCACCACTTTAAATACTAAGCCTAGCTGCGCAGCTTGCTCGGCCGTAAACGTGCCTCCACTAAACAGAAAATTCTTTGCCTGAGCCATGCCAATTAATCTTGGCAAGTGATACATCATTCCAATATCGGGCATGACACCGAGCTTAAAGAAGCCCGACATAAATTTTGCGCTTTCGCTTGCGATCACAAGATCTCCGGTTAAGGCCAAGCCCATTCCGCCGCCAACCGCATGGCCGTTGACGCCAATGACGACGGGCTTATCGAGCCCGATTAACGGAAACAACCATGTTTTCAGTGCGCGGAAGCGACGATGTACCGTCCAAGGGTCGCAACTGGTTGAAAGCGCTTTCAGATCACCGCCCGAACAAAAGGTCGGGCCCTCAGCCGTCAGAAACACACTTCTTACTTCAGTGTCATTATCGGCGAGTGCAACGGCCTCGCCCAATTGTTTTCGAAACTCAGGTGTCAGTGAGTTTCTATTTTCTGGACTATTTAGGCAGATCACTAGTACTGCGCCAACTTTTGATGTTTTCACTAATTGCTTGGTCAATTTTTTCTCCGCAATCCCTTGGATTAAAAGCTTACGCGCGATCCATTACCGCTTTGTCATGCCCGCTTAGGCAGACACATATTTCAACCACCGACCGCCATCGACGACCATGTTTTCACCGGTCACATAGGTGGCTAAGTCAGACGCAAGATAAGCCGCTGCATTCGCGATTTCGCTCTTTCGACCAAAACGACCTAAGGCGGTCTTTTTGCGTTCGAGTTCTTCTCGCCCCGTTTCTTGATAGAGGCGCTGCACACCTAGTGTGTCCGCAATGGGTCCAGGTGAAATCGTATTCACCCGGATATTGTCGCCACCCCACTCAACTGCAAGCGTACGAGACAGTGAAATGATGCCCGCTTTCGCAGCGGCGGCATGTGCAGCCGCTGGCCAGCCACTCAGGCCCAGCATAGTCACAATGCTGATAATGCAGCCCCCGTGAGCTGAATTTTTTAAATGCTTGTAACCGGCGCGACAGCCATAGAACGTGCCGTTTAAGTCGATATCAACGACCGTTCGCCAGCCATTGGGCGATAGTTCAGCCGTGGGGCAACTAAAATTACCCGCTGCGTTATTGACCAGGATATCTAGACTACCGAGTTGCTCAACTGTCTTCTCAATGGTCGCTTCAACTTCGTCATAGTTTCGAACGTCGGTTTTAAACGTAAGGGCTTTCAAGCCCTCGGCCGCCATTTCAGCCACCGCACCATCGAGCCGTTCTTGACTTCTGCTCGCCAGTACAACCTGCGCACCTAGCCGTGCGTATGTCTTAGAAATTTCAAAACCGATACCACCCGCTCCGCCGGTAATCAATGCCACACGGCCCTTCAAAAGATCTGGTGAAAACATAATTCAATATCCTTTCTATTTTTATCGCACTTAACAATCAATCTACCTTCGCGCCAGATTCTTTAACTAATTTGGCCCACTTAGGAATATCTTTCTTGATGACCTCAGTGACCTCTTCGGGCGTGCTTCCGACTGGGATGCCACCCATGGCTTCAATTTTTAGTTTGAAGTCAGGGGTATGAATGATTTTTACAATCACTGAATTCAGCTTCGTCACAATAGGTTTGGGCGTGCCAGCCGGCAACATGATGCCGTACCAGGCAGCAAGATCGTAATCAGCCAAACCGGCCTCAGCCATCGAAGGCACGTTCGGCAAAGCCGGCACACGATCCAGCGAGGTCACAGCTAACGCTTTTATTTTTCCAGAATCTGTGTAACGCATGCCTGCCAGTACGCTTGCAAAAACGATCGGGACTTGCCCACTCAGAACATCGACCATCGAAGCGCCATCGCCCTTGTAGGGAATGTGCTCCATTTTGACCCCCGTCATCATTTTAAAAAGCTCACCCGAAAAATGAGAACTGGTTCCGTTTCCACCAGAACCAAAACTGTATTTGTCTGGATTCGCCTTCAAGAAAGCAATCAGTTCAATCACGTTATTCGCAGGAATACTTGGATGCACCGCTAACATATTTGGCAAAACCGTAAAGATTGTGACCGGGGCAAAATCTTTGAGTGGGTGATAAGGCAAATTACCAAACAAGGTCAAGTTTCCCGCCAACGGGCCGTTGGTCGAAATTAAAAAGGTGTAGCCATCAGGGGCAGCCTTGGCAACCATATCCGTCCCAATGTTCCCACCGGCGCCCGGTTTATTCTCAACCGTGACGCGCTGTCCGAGTTGATCGGACATGCGCTCGGCCAGTGCGCGCCCTAACGTGTCGGTCGGACCACCTGCACCAAAAGGCACGATCATTCTGATTGGTCGCGTCGGATACGCATCTTCTGCCCAAGCGTTCGACAAAATGAACCAATTGGCCAAGATCAGCGAGGCTGCGATGAGTTTTCTTGTATTCATGTGATGAAGATCCTTGTCTCTATTTTTCGCTGTCAAGATTCTAGTGATCCGATGGGCGTACTGACCCTAGGCAGCGCCCTTCACCTTAAAACTCGGTCTAGCATCCGTCAAGCCAAAAGAATGTTGCTGCTCACACCCGCACTGAAACTTCTCGAGGGCAACCTCTGTGTAGCGTTTAGATCTAATTTTGTGCGCTGCAGCGAGGTCGTTTTTACCCAATACTATTGTCATAGGCTCGACCTATACTAGGCAGACAAGCTCGCCTCGCTCAATACTAGGAAATAACAGATGGCCTTCACCTTTCTAAAGCTCTTCGCGGTCGTAGCAGTCATGGCCTCTACAACAGAAGTTGGCGCACAAACGAAAGAGACTTTTCCGGACAGGCCAATTACCGTCGTCGTGGCTTATCCAGCAGGGCAAGCGGTTGACTCTCTGGCGCGTCTGATTGGAGAAGGTCTCACGAAATATTTAGGGCAACCAATCATTATTGATAACAAAGCGGGTGCGGGCGGCACGATTGGAAGTAAGTATCTGATTCGCATGCCACCTGATGGCTACACCCTGGGTATGAATGCAAGCGGGCCTCTAGGAATTGCTCCCCATCTTTTCAAAGAAGCAAATTACGATCCACGTAAAGACTTCACGCCAATCATGGCCGTCGCCGCGGTCGCACAAACACTCGTCGTATCCTCAAAATCAAATATCCGATCGGTAGCCGACCTGATTGCCGCAGCCAATGCGAAGCCAAACAGCCTAAATTTCGGCTCGCCTGGCAACGGATCTACCAGCCATTTGACTCAAGAAATGTTCAAACAAGTCGCTGGCATAAAAATGCAGCATGTACCCTACAAGGGCGGGTCCGCCGCCTTGACTGACTTACTAGGGGGCCAAATCGAGGTGCTCTTTGAAGCAGCTCCGTTGGTCATACCGTTTATCAATCGAGGCGAATTGCGCGCGCTCGCGGTGAGTACTGCGAATCCGATCGACACGCTACCGTCTGTGCCGACCATTGCCTCGCAAGGGTTGTCGGGCTTTGAGGCTGTTGGCTGGATGGGTGTTGTGGGCCCTGCCAACATGGATCCTGTGCGGGTTGAAATTTTATCAAAAGCACTTAAACAAACTGTGTCTGACCCAGCTATTCGCGCCAAACTTGATTCGACCGGAATGTTAACGATTGGCGGGTCTCCACAAGAATTTTCAGAGTTCATCAAGACAGAATATACAAAGTGGGGGGATGTCATTCAAAAGGCCGGCGTCAAACTTGAACAATAGCTTCCTGAATTTGACAGCTGAGCGAAGTATCGTGAAAAATGATTTAAAAATAAATTGAAGCTGCTTTAACGTAAGCAATAACAAAAATATAAGTTCGGAGACAAAGATGGCCTTAGATATTCACCTGAATGGCACTCCACTCGGCCACGAGATTCGCGGCGTCGATCTAAATAACCTAGACGAACAAACGTTTAAAGAAATTGACGATGCTTACAAAACCTATGGCGTCGTAGTCATCCGAGATCAACAACTGACCCCAGACCAACAACTCAACTTCAGTCGTCGTTTCGGATCCCTAGATCGTTTCGTTTTCGATCGTTTCAACATGAAAGAAAATCCAGAGATTTTCATCGTGTCAAACCTGCTCGACGAAGGAAAACCCGTCGGCATGGAGGATGCAGGGCGTTACTGGCATAGCGATATGTGGTACGTGGCAACACCCCCACGTGGTTCATTCTTATATGCGGTCGAAGTGCCCCATGACGGCACGCGCCCACTTGGAGACACATACTTCGCTAGCACGCGCCATGCCTACGAAACGTTATCCGAACCGCTCAAAGAACAAGTGAATCAGCTCAGCGCCGTCTTTAGCTCAAGAAAATATGGCGAGTATGTGGGTCATACACCCGAAAAAGCAAAAGACAACATCTACCTCAAAGAAGTTGTTGCGGCGCGTGAAAAAATTAAGGATAACGAGATCACGCACCCTTTGGTTAGAACACATCCCATTACCGGTAAAAAAAGTTTGCATGTCGTTCAGGGTGTCATTAGTCAAGTCATCGGTTTGTCAGCACAAGCCTCAGAAGAATTAATTGAAACCCTCGTCAACCATGTCATTCGGCCAGAAGTTGTATACCGACATGTTTGGCGTGTTGGCGATATCGTTCTATGGGATAACTATTCAGCTCTTCATCGTGCGACAGGTGATTTCAAGCTGCCGCAGCGGCGACACATGCATCGCACGACACTCAGCGCACCAAAAATAAACTAAAACGAAGGCGGAGTCCTCAAGAATGAACATTTTTGCCAACCGGGCATTGAAACTATTTTTTTGCTTTAGCTTTGCATTATGCGTACCAAGCTTGCATGCTCAATCCGAAGTATTTCCAAATAAGGCCGTTACCCTGATCGTGCCCTTCCCGGCAGGTGGCTCAGCAGATGCGACGAGCCGCTCGTTGGCTCAAAAGCTTTCAGCGCGTTGGAAGCAACCCGTCATTGTCGTCAACCGTCCTGGTGCGGGTACGACAATCGGCCTGAATGCAACTGCCACGGCAGCCCCCGATGGTTACACGATCGGCATGAATTCTATTTCACATATTGTGCAGCCGGCAGTCAGAGCAAAATTACCGTACGACTCGGTCGCTGTCTTTTCGTTTATTTCAAAAGTACTTGAGGCACCCTTTGTACTGACGGTCAATGCCGCCTTACCCATCAATTCGATTGCCGAGCTCGTCACCTATGCGAAAGCGAATCCCGAAAAACTGAACTATGCCTCGTTTGGCGTTGGTTCAGCCGGACACATATTTTTTGAGATACTGTCTCAACAAACTGGCATTCGCGCAACACACGTGCCATACAAAGGTACGGGTGAAGCAACTGTTGCTCAGTTGAATGGTGACTCGCCCTTGATGTTCGACATGATTACCTCACCCCTGCAACAAATTCGATCTGGGAAGTTACGCCCGCTGCTCGTCACAACAGCAACGCGCTCTAACGAATTGCCAAACGTACCAACAAGTCGCGAATCAGGCATCATTGAACTTGAGATGCCCACATGGTTTGGCATGGTCGGGCCTAAAGGCATCCCACCAGTGATCGTGGCCGAACTCAACGCAGCCATTGTCGAAGCCCTTAAGGCGCCCGACATCGTGGCCTTGATCGAAAAACAAGGCATGGCCCCCGCACCGAGTACACCCGAAGAATTTAAAAAGTTTGTACAAGACTCGATTGCGGTCATTCAACGGGCCGCTACCGCCGCGAACATCCCGAAAGTGGACGACTAGTTTAGAGAAAAGCCGCTCGAGTCATGCGTCAAACAAATTATTTTTTAACTTCAGCAGGCTTAGGCTTATCTTTGTAGACACTTGCCCAAAAGGTAATCGCTTCAGCGTAAAATTTTTCAGCCTCAGCAAAGTTAGTTGTAGTCACTTCGATCGCCATATCCGCAATTTTTTTCTGTGTATCCGAATCTTTCAAGGCATTATTCATCGCGACATTGAAGCGCTCGGCCATCGGCTTAGGCAACGCTTTGGGCGCATAGACTGCAAACCAACTATCCGCTGTTAGACCTGGCAGACCTGACTCTTCAAAGGTTGGCACATTTGGTAAATAGGCGGCACGTTTCGTACCTGACACACCAATCACCACCGCCTTTCCTGTTTTTTCCATCGTAAATGCTTCGGGCGTCCCCGTGACACCCGAAGAAATTTGCGCACCCAAAACACTTGTAATAATCGCTGCACCACCTGCATAAGGGAGAATAGTCATGTCAACGCCAGCCTTCTTGCCAATGACTTCGCCAATCATTTCAGGTACGCCACCGGTCGTCGGCACTGCGTAATTCGCCCGTTTCGGATCTTGTTTGATGTAGTCAATAAACTGCGCAATATTTTTGATGTTATTTGCAGCCGGCACACTTAAGGCCCAAGGCAAGGTCGCGATCTTACCGACCATCATAAAGTCACGCGCTGGCGAGTAAGGGACATCAGCAACGATGTAAGGAAGAATTGTGAGTGAGCTGTCGGTGTTCACTAAAAATACGGTGCCGTCCGCTGGCGAGTTTTTGACCAACTGCGTTCCGATTTGACCGCTTGCGCCCGCTTTATTTTCAATGATGATGGGCTGACCCAGCTCAGCACTCACTTTGGGGGCAATCATGCGCGCCAAAACATCGGTCGCACCGCCCGGCACAAAAGGCACGATAAATTTGATGGGCGCCTTAAATTCTTGCGCATGTGTCGACGAAATTCCGAACAACAAGCCGAATACAGTCATAACAAGAGCGATCATTTTTTTCATTTTTTTACACCTCGATAAAGTGATTCATCCATTCGCTTGAACTTCAAGCCCTTCAGCACCGTTTCGTTCTATTCAACTGAACAACTAATATGGTCTAACGCGCGTCTGAGTAATACCTTAACCAGAAATATTCACAGGCCGTGCACGCACAGCCTCTTCGTTGATATCCGACCCCCAGCCCGGTCCCTCAGGCAACAAGATCTCTCCATCGACGATTTGAATAGGATGCGTCATGTATTCGCGCGTAAAAGCGGCCTCATCGACGACGTACTCCATGATGCTGAAATTTGATGTCGCGGCTGAAAAATGCGCGCCCATCAGCGAAGAGAGTTGGCCGTGATAGTTATGCGAGGCCACATTGATTTCGTAGCTTTCAGCCATCGTCGCCATCTTGGTCGCTTCTAGCAAGCCATTCCATTGAGGATCAATAATTGCCACATCGGCTGCGTTGGCCTCAAGATAAGGACGAAGTGCCTGGCGACCCAACAAGGTTTCAAGCGAAGAAATCCGTGTTGTCGTTGACTGTTTGACTTCAGCTAAGCCACGCGGATCTTGTATGTCGACTTCAAGCCACATTAGATTAAAACGCTCAAGCGCGCGTGCAATTCTTTTTGCACCTTCAGGCTTAAAGTGAAAATTCAGATCGAGCGCTAACTTTACGCCTTTACCTGCCCCCTGTTCGAACGCAGCAAGAAGCTCAACAATTGTGGCAAGCGTTTTATCGTCGAGATTCAACTCAGGAAACCCCGTTCCGATCCCAAAGCCGGGTCGATAATTGTTACAGATACCATTTTCAAAAGACAGAATGTTGGTCTTGAGCGCCTTGAAGCCTCGTGCTTTAGCCTCTTGCCCCAATGCCACGATATCGTCTAACGAACGCAAAGGTGCCGCATCAAATACGGGTGCGAAGCGCGAACGCAAGGTGCCACATTGGGACCAATAGATCGGCAGTTTTTTACGCAAGGCTCCACCAAACAACTGATGCACCGGTACGTTCAACTCTTTGGCTTTTAGATCCAAGCAAGCATTTTCAAGTGCAGCAATGGCCTGCGCGATCATGCCACCAGAAAAGATGCGCGTCACAGCAAACAGGTTGGCATGAATCAAATTGATTTGCCTTGGGTCTGAGCCCAGCAGGCTTTGCCCAAGTTTGCGAATGACTCCACCCAGACCAGGTGAAGAACTGCCTTCACTAAACTCTGACCAGCCTATTAAACCCGTATCGGTTGTTATTTTTAAAAACGACAGCGTGCGCCAGCCGCCATCTGCATGCAGGTCTTCTATTGCGGTGATCTTCAAGCGGTCTCCTTGGCCGCTATCTACGGCCTTTTTTTATCAAAATCTAGCAAGGCGATTGCCAAGCTGATCGGTGCGATTGCGTATTAAGTATTACCGAGCGGTGGCACGTCAGGCGTCACCGAAAAATGATGTAACTGAATTTTCCAGTGCCCATTCAATTTGCTCAAGACAAGCGTCGTACGCAGTACCGATTGAGTATTACGCCCCCCGCTCAGCACAAACGAAAAGGCCCCAAAACCTTGAGCCGTGAAACTTTCTGGGCTAATTTGCACAAGTTGCTGCTCAACCAAGTCTAGTACGGCCGACTCAATGATGCCATCATAAGACGCAAAGTAAGCTTGGATTGCGGAAGCACCAACCGAATGCCCAGGGCGCCCGCCATAAAACAAGGCATTGTCTGCATACAGACTAGCCAAGGCCTTCGGGTTCCATACCTTGGCGGCTGCATTCCAAGCGTTTTGCATCTCACCGAGAATTTTTTTTAGCTGATCCGTCGTTTGGGTCATGAGTCAATCCTGCGTGTTTGAAAGATTCAGTATCTTATACATTATGTCGGCCACTTAGGTGGCCGCTTTTCAATAAAAGCATTGATGCCTTCTTTTGTATCGCCACTTGCTGCAACCGCACAAAACGTATCAACAATCCCCCCAATGTCGCGACGATAGTGAGCGTCGTTTATTCGCATAAAAGCAGCGTGCCCCATTCGCATCACGTTGGGCGATTTTGAGGCAAACATCTTAGCCATGACACGCGCGGCTTGCAGCGCGGCACCCTCTTCAACTATTTGGCTCACAAGACCCAGCTCAACAGCCTCTTGCGCGTCAAATACTCGACCGCTAAAAAGGATTTCAAAAGCTCGGTGACGCCCAACAATTAAAGGCAGATGAATAAAATGGATTGCAGGAATCATGCCAACATCAATTTCAGGATAGCCGAATGTTGCAACTCGACTGGCAATGATGACATTACAGGAAATGGATAAGGTCATCCCTCCGGCACGCGCCGCGCCATCAATTGCTGCGATCGAAGGTTTGCCCAAGGTGTGCTGAACATCTGCCAATTCAATATAAAGCTTGTCTAAAAATTTACGCACTGACTGACCCGTCTGATCAAGCAAAATATCTAGATCTAGCCCTGCGCAAAACCGTTTTGGCAAGGCGCTTGTGAGAATCACCGCACGCACCTGATCATCGTCGCGCGCGGCTTTAAATGCTGAAACGATCTCAACCAGCATCGGGATGCTCAACGCGTTCACTGGCGCGTGATTCAGACTGATCTCTGCGATTTGATCGGTCACTATGTAATTGATGTATTTCATTTTTGTTTGTCTTTATGTGACTGAACGACGCCCGCACGACGCAGCGCTTGAATCGACTCGCCTGTATAACCAAGCTCAGCCAAGACCTCTTGAGTGTGTTCACCGAGCAAAGGCGGCGGTCGATGCGCGCGGCGCGCTTGATCTTGAAATTTAATCGGCAATCCGATCTGCTGTAAGGTGCCTACCGTTGGGTGTTCGGTTTGAACAATCAACTCTCGAGCAGCCACTTGTGGATGG
>JBAXLV010000023.1:0-11767 GCA_037134635.1 Alcaligenaceae bacterium | reverse complement strand
CTTGATCGCACCCGGGTGAAAAGGGATCGGCGTTGCGGCTTGTTTTTGATCTTTAAGCGAAAGTGTTGCGTACTCTTGATGCGTGCGCACAAGCTCGGCCTTATTGTCAAACATTGCCTTGACGATTTTGTAGGCCTCATCATCACTCATCTTCGAACTCGAAATCAAAATATTTGAGACCGAGGCCATTTGATTATCCTTGGCCATACCACTGTACGTGGCCATTGGAATCACATCTTTAAAATACAAATCACCATATTTTTTATTCATGGCATCAACTTCAGTGGCGTGGTCAATCATCACAATTTTCATACCCGGGCTATTGGCCAGATCAGTAACCGCGGCAGTCGGCAAACCGCCCACCCAGAAAAACGCATCAATCTTTCGATCTTTAATTGCATTGACCGATTCTGCAACGCTTAAGCGCTCGCGCTTAAGATCTTTTTCTCTGTTCAAACCCGCTGCTTCAATCAAACGAAACGCCATGACCTCTGTGGCACTGCCTGGCGCACCGGTGCTGACGCGCTTGCCTTTCAAGTCAGCCATTGTCTTGATATTGGTCGATTCAACCGTCACAACATGCATACGGTTTGGATATAAGACCAATAACGTATTCAATCCCACTTTTTTACCGGAGAATTTACCCTCGCCGACCAAGGCATCTTTGGCAGCGTCCGACATCGAAAACGCAATGTAAGGCTTACCCGATCCAATAAGATTCAAATTATCGACCGACCCACCCGTGACTTCAGCAGTAGCCGACATTCCCGGAACCTGTTTAGACAACACCGCCGCTAAACCGCCACCCATGGGGTAGTACACCCCACCCGTACCGCCCGTTGCAATCGATAGGTTTTGTGCTTGCACACCCGTGCAGCAAAGCGCAAACAGTACCGCGAGCGTTTTAATCAGTTTCATTTTAGATCTCCGAAACATACAGCAATGGATCAACGGGCATTCAACAAATAACAGGTACGACGCCCATGGGACTTATTCTTTATAACTGGCATCTGCCTTATCAAGTTGGCGCAACATTGCAGGCCACTCAAGAATGCCGTAGCGACGCGTGACACCCGGATCCCACTGCGCATTGGCTTTTGCAACCACATCAGCGGGCGGGATAATCAACTCGGCATTACACGCCATGGCATCCACCTGGACTTTGCACGCGAGCTCAAGACGATAAATACTATTAAAGGCTTCGGGGATCGAAGGGCCGAGCGCCAATAAACCATGGTTGTGCAGAATCATCACTTCGGCATCACCTAAATCGCGCTGTAAACTTTTTTGCTCGCCAAGATCCACCGAGATCCCTTCGAAGTGATGATAGGCCACCTTGGCGAAACGCGTTGCAGTCTGCGTCAAGGGCAGTAAACCGCATTTCAAAGTTGAGACGGTCATTCCCGCACGCGTATGCGTATGAATAATGCAGGCCGCATCAGGGCGCGCAGAATGTATCGCACTATGGATCACAAACCCCGTACGATTGATTCCGTAATCTTCATTGGGGCGATCAACAATATTGCCGTCAATATCAATTTTGATCAGACTTGAAGCCGTAATCTCGGTGTACAACAACCCGTAGGGGTTGATCAGATAATGATTTGGCTCGCCAGGCACCATCGCCGAAATATGATTAGCGATCATATCGGTCATGCCATAGAGTGCGCACAACCGGTAGCAAGCGGCAAGCTCAACGCGCGTCTTCCATTCGTCAGCGCTCACCCGATCTTTTAACGGCCCAGGTGGAATTTTGGCTGAAGTACTCATCATGATTGGTGAAACGGTGCCCATATGGTCTCCTTGATATTTGTTTAATGTCGAGTTGTTATTAATAACTTACCAATGTCGGCGATGTCTGAAATATTTTCCAGATCCATCACCATATCGTGTACAGCCTTGGCCCGAGCGCCCAGCACTTCTTGCGTGTGTGCGTAAAACTTATCGACCATTTCAGAAGCCTGCAAAGGCCATTCTGGCTCTCCGCGCGCATTATCAATAGCATGCCTAAACGTCTTGCCATTGAGTAGCTCAATTTCGATCGTCGCCGCGCGCTTCTCTGGATAGCCGACATCAAGCTTGATATCTGCAACAACATGGATTTTTTTCATCAACTCTTGCACGGCTGGCTCGTTTAGCCTTGCCTCAGTATATTGAAAGATCGATGCATTGCCGTGAAGCAAGGCAACCGCAATTGAAAATCCGATACTAAACTGAGTTTGTTCTCCGTTCAGTGGCGCCTCAATCGACGCCGCCAACGTCACAGTATCCACACCCACACGCATCAGCTTGATATCCGCCGGATCAAGCTGCTCTTGTTTAATCACCTCTAACGCCACATCCAAAGGTGCATGATTGCCTCTGCAACCCGCATGCCTTTTAAGATAGGTTTCTGAGATTCTATACGCTTGGCCTAACCCAGCTAAGGCCGTTGAGGTCTGAACTGAACCCCCAAACGCAGGCAAGAAGCCTTTTTCGAAAACTTCAGGGGCACCCTGCATGCCCGTGCGGGCTAACAATGCCGCAATAATCCCACCTTCACAACCACGGGCAACCTGCAGGGGTTGTGACGCAGAACTCTTTAAGGCTTCCTTCATCCCAACACCAAGATTTGCCGCGATGGCCAATGCATGCGATGCGGCTTTCGGCGAAAGCTTGAGCAACCGAGCAACGCCACCTGCAGAGGCGATCGCCGCTAAAACCGCGGTCGGCTGAAAGCCTCGGCCAACGTTTGCAGGGTAGGTATCGCGCCCTAAGCGTAAGAAAACTTCATAGCCCGCCAAGGTCGAGGCAATCAGCTCAGCACCTGAGCAGTGATCCGCTTCGGCCTGCGCAAACACTGCAGGAATCACGACTGAGGAGGGATGCCCACCCGTAAACCGTGACCCATCTTCAAGATAGGTGCCATGCGTCGCATAACAATTTGCCAGCGCAGCTTCGCGCACACTTCCCTGCATTGGCAGCCCCCACACTTGCGCCGCCCGGGTCGCCGACTCAAACAAACCAATGACCGGACGGCTCAAACCCAGTTGAGCACCCGCGATACCCACCCCCAAGGTATCGAGCACCCGTAACTTAATCGCGTTTGTGACCTCTTCGGGCAAACGCTTGGGATCAAGCTTCGATACGAATGCGCCAAGCGCCTCAGCAATTATCACTATTCAACTCTCAATTTCAGATCAATAATGACTTTCTTCCATTTGGCAATATCTGCATGCAGTCTTTGAGTAAAAGAGGCCGAGCTATCGGCAACGATCTCAGCGCCTTCTGCTGAAAACTTTTGACGAACATCAGGTAAATTCAATACCGCGACAATGTCCTGATTCAACTGAGCAAGCACCGCTTTAGGCGTCTTGGCGGGTGCAAAAATCCCAAACCAAGTGTCTGCCTCGTAGCCCGTTAACCCCGCCTCATCGATTGTTGGAATATTAGGCGCCACCATCGGACGCTTCGCACTTGTTGATGCGAGTGCGCGTAGCTTGCCCGTCTCGATATGCTGCAACACGACGGGGGAGTTGGCGATCCAAAACTGAATTTGCCCACCCAGCATATCGGCGAGTGCCGGGCCACTACCCTTGTAAGGCACATGGACGAGCTCTACCCCTGCCATACTTTTAAAAATTTCAGTCGCAAGATGCGAGGGGCTACCGTTACCTGGCGACGCGTAATTTAATTTATTTGGATTTGCTCGGGCATACGCCAACAATTCAGCCATCGTTTGAGCTGGCACAGCAGGATGGACCACCAGAATATTCGTCGTGTTGGCCACCATGGTGATCGCAGCAAAATCAATCGTTGAATCAAAGCCCGCACTCACATACAAACTTTGATTCACCGCATGCGTACCTACGGTACCAAGTATTAAGGTGTAACCATCGGCCGGCGCATCCGCAGCAGCCTTAGTGCCAATGTTGCCGCCCGCACCTCCCCGATTTTCAACAATGACGGTTTGACCCCATTTTTCAGAAAGTTTTTGTGCGATGGGTCGCGCCAAGATATCGGTTCCACCACCTGGCGGAAACGGCACGATCAATTTAACGGGCTTGGACGGAAAATCCTGAGCCTGCACAAGCGCGGTGCAACCTGCCCATACTGCTAGCCAGATTCCTAAAATTTGTACGATTTTTTTCATTTTTTTTGCTCGTGAATTTCAAACAATCGACTTCAATATTTTGACGACCAGGCACGCATTCGATCGACCATTTCTGGCGCAGCACCCAAATAATTTGCGGGGTCACAAAGGCGGTCAATCGTCGCTCGATCAAGCTTGCCTGAAATTTTTGCATCGTTATAGAGCACTTCAGCAAGCTTCAGCCCTTTAGTCGCCGCAATGCGACAGGCATCGTAGACCACATCGTGCGCAGTCTGACGACCAATGTGTGGGGCTAGGCCCATCATCACCGCCTCGGACACGATCAAACCACCCGATAAATCTAGATTTTTAAGCATACGGGCCGTATCGACCTCTAGGCCACTGAGCATAAATTTCGCTTGATGCAACACACCTGCTGTCAAAATAAAAGATTCAGGAATGGCTGCCCATTCAATATGCCAGGGCCCCGTGGCACGCTCAAAATCCTGCACCATCGCATTAAGTGCCAAACCCGCATGTTGACGCACCGCCTTGGACGCACTCAACATTAATTCGCATGAAATCGGGTTGCGCTTTTGCGGCATCGTACTCGAAGCGCCACGCCCTTTAACGAAGGGCTCAAATGCCTCGCCTAACTCGTTGGTCATCATCAACATAATATCAAGTGCGATTTTTCCCAGAGACCCAGTCACAAGCGCCAAAAATTGAATCGCCTCAGTCAACCCATCGCGAGCAACGTGCCAGGTGACAGGCGCGGCCTCAAGTTGCAGCTCTTTCATGAGCGCTGCATGCACCGCCAAGCCTTCAGAACCTAACGAAGCCAGCGTGCCGGCCGCCCCACCAAATTGCCCGACAAGCACACGCGGCTTAAGTTGAGCGAGTCTTTCACGATGACGCCTTACCATCAACAACCATACCGCCACCTTATAACCAAAGGTAATGGGCAAGGCATGTTGAAGATGCGTGCGACCTGCCATTGGCGCATCACGATATCGTGCGGCCAAGGCATCCAGAATTTGATCAAGTTCATCAAGATCGGTCTCTATAATTTTTAGGCCGGCCCGCACTTGCAGCACAGTTGCTGTATCCATGATGTCTTGGGTCGTTGCCCCCCAATGCAAGTACTCACCTTCTGGACCACACATTTTTGACAATTGATGCACTAAAGGCAAAATTGGATACCCAACGATTTCAGTTTCGCGTTTAAGTTCAACCATGTCGAGTTTGGCCGAATCTGCTTTTTGAGCAATCACTTCTGCTGCTTTGGCAGGAATCACACCAAGCCTGCCTTGAACCTGGGCCAGGGCAATTTCAGTTTCGGTATAGCGATACACCGTCGCGGCGTCGTCAAAGACAGCGCGCATCGCTGCAGTGCCAAACATATCTTTGAAGATTGAAGAATCGAGCATAGAGATTGGCATGGCAGTGTCAGTCAAAGTGGGGATGGCATATATTAGGAGGGGGCTATGGGGACGTCAACGTCGCCGCACTCCGTTCGCGTCTCACAACACAGCGTTTACCCTAGACTGAGGGCCTGTGGATGTTCAATCTGGCCAGACAGCGATCGCGAGTGCTATAAAGATTGTCTTCGATCGCTCAAGCGTGAGCGTTGCCCGCCACCTTTAAAAGACTTCATCACCATGTCGATGCGTTTAGCTAAAAAAATCTTCTTTTCGACTACGCTCGGACTTTTGTCCGTCAGCCAAAGTGGGCTGACCTGGGCCCAAGACTATCCAACGCGCAATATCACCATGGTCATGCCCTATGCGGCAGGTGGCCCAGGGGACATCATCACCCGACTCTTTGCTGGCGCAATGCAAAAGCAGTTGGGTCAAACCATCGTGGTAGATAACCCTGCAGGTGCAGGTGGCAGCATCGGCACGGCCAAGGTTGCACGTGCCGCAACAGACGGCTACACCTTGCTAATGATTCACATCAGCCATGCCACGAATGTACTGATGATTAAAAACCTGCCGTACAGCCCGATTGACGACTTTGAGCCCATTGGCCTGGCAACGGTTGGCCCCATGGTGGTCACAGGACGCAAAGACCTTCCCACAAATGATGCTCGCGAATTTGTGGCTTACATTAAAAAGAACAGCGCCAAAATCAGCATGGGTCATGCCGGTATTGGCTCAGCATCGCATCTTTGCAGTCTGATGTTCATGGATGCTTTAGACATCAAACTGACTTTAGTACCGTATAAAGGAGCCGCCCCCGCTATCAATGACTTGATGGGCGGTCAGATTGATATTATGTGCGATCAAACCACAAGCACAGTGCCCGCAATCAGTGGCGGCCGAATCAAGGCGTACGCGGTAGCCGGCACACAACGCTTGCCTTCTATGCCAGACCTACCCGCTTTAAGCGAAGTTGGCGTCAAAGGCTTTGATATCAGTATTTGGTTTGGCCTCTATGCGCCAAAGGGTACGCCACAACCCATCATCAATCGGCTTTCAGCCGCCCTTGCGGCAGCCGTCGTCGACCCAGAAGTCAAAGCCAAGCTTGACAGCATTAGTACAACGCCAGTCTCCCCAGACCTCGCTGTGCCAGCAAAGCTGCGTGCTCATTTAAAAAATGAAATTGAGACCCTTGGACCCCTGCTGATTAAGTCTGGAATTACGCCGAACTAAAAACGGAAAACGTCGCAAGGCGCTTCAGGCACAAGCGGCCTTGCGACAAGAAAGCAAACTCACACAGGCATCTTGTTTAATTCATTTCGTACAGGTAATTGCTTAAGCAAATCTTCTTTAGGTATACGCTGTTTCACTTCATAGCGTCCGTTTTCCACACGGCTAATGTAGTGATCCAGTATGCCCGCATGGTCTTCTTTGCGGATGATCTTATCGCCTTGAGGATGTCCGATTGAGTTTTTCAAACTCATTCCCTCTAGGGCCTGAATCACTCCTTCGACATCCTTTCGTGATTGATAGCCAGAAGACTCGATTGCAGCCTTTAAGGCGAACAAATCTTCCCAAGATTGCCACGCGTGACTCTTAGCCATGACAAGCTTTCCATTTTTCTCGCGAGCATAAATTTCATCGACATTCATTGCTGCAATGAATTCCTTATGAAAGGCATCATCCTTGTACTTTGCCACACGAGGAAAATTCTCTAACAGATAAACACCTTCGGCTGCGCCCTGTATCTCATTGGGATCAATTGCCTCCATCGTGCCGTTTACCGAATACATCTTTAGTTTTTTATCCAAGCCCATCGATTTAGCTTGTGTAAAAAAGGCAACCGAGAGCGAGCCAAAGAAAATAGAAAAGAGCACCTCAGTATCAGCAGGAACCTGCGCCAGATAAGGCACCAAATCTTTTGCGTCCAGCGGCACGGGTATACCTTTCAACCATGTACCGCCTAACCGTTCGATTACGGCCTTCGCTTCAGCATTGTGACTTTGGCCCCAGGCATAGTCCGCATAGATCACGGTCCATTTTTTTCCTAGATGTTCAAGCGCCCACGGCACACCTGCAGCCGCCATCGAATACGTGTCCCTGCCCGTTCTGAAGCTGTAGCGCGTTCCTTTCGATCCGGTCGCCTCAGTGGCTTCGCCTTGCGAAAAATAGATCGTTTTAAGTTCTGTCGCAATTGGAATGGACGCGAGCATGACACCAGAATGCACCGACCCAACGACAAACTCAGCGTTACCGCGTTGAATCAGATTGCGCAGCTTTCTTGCCCCGGTTGCGGGGTTGGACTCTGTATCTTCGGTCAGAAGAGCCACCTTTCGCTTCGCAATCCCACCCTCGGCATTGATTCGCTCAACTGCCTTTTTTGCACACACATCATGCCAATGCCCCCACGAGGCAAAACCACCTGTGATCTCAGCATGGTGGCCAATCACAAGTGGACCGCTCGTTTGAGCGTAGAGATCTTTCATGATGGTCATATTGGCCAAGCCTGCCGCCACTCCGCCTTTAAGCGCGAGGCTCAGCAAACTACGACGACCGGAATTAGGTGATTCTTTCTTTGTGTGATCATCCATGCTGTAGTGCTCCTGTCAGGGTTAAGAGGCTAAATTTTGATATCCAGGTGCTCAGAGAGCATCTTCGGGTCAGTCAAGATCGATTGAGTACTGGCATTCATAACGATCTTGCCCTTATCCATCACCAGTATTCGCGTACATAAATCGAGCGCTGTTTTAACGTTTTGTTCAACCAACAAAATTCCAATACCTTGAGCGTTGATCTTTTTTATTTCGGCTCGAATTTCAGAAACAAGCTTGGGCATGATCCCTTCGGTCGGTTCATCCAAAATGATCAGTTTAGGTTCCATTAATAGGCAACGCGCGATCGACAACATTTGCTGCTCGCCACCGGATAAGGTTCCCCCAGGCTGCTCAAGTCTTTCTCTAAGACGCGGGAAACGTTCAAATACATACGCGACCAAGTCATCGGGTGCTTTGTTCTTGACACCTAAAAATAAATTTTCTTTGACGCTTAAATTTGGAAAAATACCACGACCCTGGGGTACGTAACCGATTCCTAAATGGGGGATTTTATGTGGGGCCAAAGCACTGAGTTCTTGACTGTCAAACGAAATCGATCCTTGTGCGCAAGCCAACAAACCCATGATCGTTTTAAGCGTTGTCGTTTTTCCCACGCCGTTACGACCAAGGATCCCCACCGCCTCACCTTGCTCAACTTTAAAAGAAAGATCCTGCAGAACATTCACACGACCATACGAGGCATACACACTCTTTAATTCGAGTACATGTTGCTTATTCATGCGCAGGCACCTCGTCGACACCAAAGTACACTTCTTTGACGCTTTGATTCTCAGCAATTTCGCGGGGGGTTCCACTTGCAAGTTTTGCGCCAAACGCAAGTACTGTAATCTCTTCTGCAAGTTTAAACACCACATCCATGTCGTGCTCGATGATCACTACATGCGTCTGTTTAGCAAGGCTTGCAATCTTAGTCACGACCTTTTCAGTCTCTTGCGGACTCATTCCGCACACGGGCTCATCGAAAAGAATCATGCGCGGGCGCGTAATAATCGCCATGCCGATCTCAAGCAGCGCAACATCCCCATAAGACAACGTGCCCGCCTCTCTGTCGCGAAATCGTTCAAGCGCAAGTTGCTCAATGACGCTCTCTACCTCTTCTTGCTCAAGACGATAATTTGCAACTTTTTTGAAAGGGTTCAAATGACCGCGATGCGCTGACAGAGTAATCCAGAGATTTTCAAATACCGTCATGCTGTTAAATACGCTTTTAACTTGCAGCGTACGCTTAATTCCTAGTCTTGAGATTTCGTGTATCGGTAAGTTTGTAATTTCACCGTCTTCAAAAAAAATCGTCCCTGAATCAGGTCTGATAAAGCCAGAAATCAAGTTGAACAAGGTCGTCTTGCCTGCGCCGTTCGGTCCAATAATTGCATTGATCCTACCCGGCATCAACGCCAAACTTAAGTCATTGACTGCCTTGACGCCTCCAAATGACTTGGATAGATTGTCAATTTTCAAAAAAGGAATCATGCGCCCCTCTTCTGAATATATTTTTTCCAAAGTCCTACGATCCCTTCAGGAGCAAAAATCACAATACAAATCGCAAAGCCACCCACAATCAGTGCATAGTGCTGCCAATGGCTCGACACGACCTCTCTGATCAGTATAAAAATTCCTGTCCCGATCGCTGGGCCCAACAGCGTGCCAATGCCGCCCACGATGGCCCACACGACACCTTCACCTGAAACGTGATAGAACATATACGATGCAGAGGCATAGCGACCAAACAGCGCAAACAGGGCGCCCGACACCCCTGCCAAAAAACCCGCTATCACAAAAGCCGCCAAACGCAACCGATAGACATGAATCCCGATTAGCGATGCCCTGATATCATTATCGCGAATGGCAACCAAAGACCGACCAAATGCACTGGCCATCACAATTCGAATCAGCCAAAAACACAAGACCACAACAATCAGCATAAAAAAGTATTGGATGGTCGCATCGGTCAGACTAAGCTTGTAACCTGCAGCATTGAACATATCAGGTAGCGCGAAATTAATGCCGTCGTCTCCCCCTGTCAAAGACTTAAAAGTCAGCGCCAAGAAGTACATAATCAAAGAAAACACGACCGTAATGATCGCAAAATAATGCCAGGTTAAACGCACCGCCAAAATTCCAGTTAAAAAAGCAATAACAGTGGCGCTTAGCGGGCCCAAGAAAAATGCGGGCCAAAAAGAGAGGTGCAACTCAGTGATCCCGAGCGCGACGCCATACATTCCGAAGCCAAAGTACAACGCCTGACCAAACGAGAGTAAGCCCACATAGCCGAATAAAAAATTAATGCTGGCTGCGAAGCATGACCAGATGACGATCTCGGACAGAATGCTTAGCCAAAAAGGATCCCCAAGCCAGGTAATCAACCATGGCGCCAACACCAGTGCAACGAACAAGCTTGCGTAGCCTAAACCGATCCTCATTTCGTGAGCCCCTTGAATAAACCCTGGGGGCGAACCAACAAGACTCCACTCATCAAGACGAGCGAAAATATTCGGGCAATTGTTGGCGTTGCAAAGCCCGAGATCACACCTTCTAAAAACGCAAGCAGCACCGCAGCCGCTACAGTGCCGGGCAGATTACCCAAGCCACCGATGATCACTGCCATAAAGCAGAAGGGCAAAATATCCACGCCGGTACGAAAATCGACCGTGGTGATTGGCGCTGCGATCACACCTCCAAGTGCTGCCATTGCAAAGCCGATACCAAACGTAAACAAATATACCTGCTGGGTCGGTATCCCCATTGCGGTCGCCGTGTCCCGGTCATGCCGCACTGCTCTCATCCAAGTGCCAAGCTTCGTTTTTTTAAGGAATATAAAGAAGGCAAGAATCGCGATGATTGAGGCCACTGCAGCAAAAATTCGATACCACTCGTATTCAATACCAAACAATCCAAAGGTACCCTGAATCGGCGACATAATACGTTTTGGTGCTGCACCAAAAGTCATCCGTACGACTTCTTGAATAATCATCGACAAACCAAACGTTGCCACAATAGATAGCGCAGCATTGTTTTTGATCCGCTGAATGATCGAATACTGAACAATCACGCCTAGTGCAAAGCCAAT
Organism: Alcaligenaceae bacterium; assembly: GCA_037134635.1. Taxonomy (GTDB): domain Bacteria; phylum Pseudomonadota; class Gammaproteobacteria; order Burkholderiales; family Burkholderiaceae_B; genus Zwartia. The sequence continues at coordinate 592 of JBAXLV010000023.1, read as the reverse complement.
TAACGGCGCGATGATCAGCGCGGGCCAGAAAAGCCCGAGCGTAGTGAGTGTCGTATAGGTCAGCACTGTGCCCACCATAAAAAAATCACCATGGGACAAGTTGATAATGTCCAATAATCCAAAAATAATAGACAGGCCTAAGGCAATGAGCGCAACGATCAGCCCAAATACGATGCCGTTAATAGCCAGCGCTACTATCGTTTGATTCATGAGGTTCTTTCTGTGGGTGCCTAACGAGTGACCCTCAGTCTAATCGACTACTCTAAAAATGCAAGGCTGTTTTTTGCAAGCATGGTTGCAAAAAATCGGTGTGTGGAAGCTATTGATTCAAAAATAGGCTGTCAGATTCACAAATAGACTTGATGAACCGATGGACTTGAGAGACTCGCTCGACCGCTAACAAGTCACTTTGAGCGCTGATGTAGATCTCGCGCTTCACTCGAACACTGTCTATCAATACAGGCACCAATTCAGAGCCCCTAGGAATCGCAAACTTAGGAAATAGACCCAAACCGACGCCGGAGGAGGCAAAGGCGATTTGAGCCACCATGCTGCTGGAGGTCACCTGAGCTTCGGGGTTCTTGATCACCTC
>JBAXLV010000022.1:0-12212 GCA_037134635.1 Alcaligenaceae bacterium | reverse complement strand
CAGCTATATAGTTTTTCTGTCGTCTATCGCGCACCAAGTGCGACCTTTGAAAAAGATGTTCCCTATGTCGTAGCGATTGTGGCAACGGATGAAGGACCACATTTGATGACGCGACTCGTTGGCGTAAAACCAGAAGATGTTGTGATTGGGATGCGTGTGTCGGTGAAGGATTGGCGTACCTCTAATTTGCCAGCTGAGCACCCGTCGATTGGGCAAGCGCCGCCCTTGTTTGAACGCGCGACACCGTAGTGTTTGATTTGTCTTTACTCAAAAGAGACCAATAATGAATACCTCAAAGTTTTGTTTGATTCGTTTCACCCAGGCGTGCGCCGGTTTGCTTACGCTATTGAGCATAACGGGGTGGTCAGTGACGACGATGGCAGCCGATTATCCAACTCGAACGATCACAGTGATTAATCCCTGGACGGCGGGCGGGCCGGCCGACACTGTTGCACGACCCATTTTGCAGAAACTTTCAGAGGTGTTGAAGCAGCCGGTCGTCTTGGAAAACAAAGCCGGTGCCAATGGCGTAATCGGCGCAAATTACGTGGCCCGTGCCACGCCAGATGGCTATACCCTGCTGTTTTCGCACGTGGGTCCGATCACAATTAGTCCGGCGGTGCAAAAGGACATGCCCTACGATGCGGTTCGTGACTTTGCACCGATTACACAAGTTGTTTCAGCGCCGACCGTCTTGGTCGTTCGTCCAGACTTGCCGATCCATAATCTCAAAGAGTTTATCGAGTATGCGCGCGCCAATCCTGGAAAACTGTCTTACGGCTCTGTGGGTACCGGAAGCACAACGCATCTTGCAGGAGAAATTTTAGCAACGATGGCCGATGTCAAAATGTTGCATGTTCCTTACAAAGGGGCTGCACCGGTCATGAATGATTTGCTGGGCGGTCAGATTAATTGCACATTTTTGAATATCGCGGCGCTCTTGCCCTACATCAAGTCGGGTCAAGTTCGTGCGATTGGCGTGAGTACATTGAAAAGATCGCCGCTCTTGCCCGAGCTGCCAGCCATTGCCGAAACGTATCCTGGCTTTGAAGTGAACTCGTGGTATGGAATGATGGCACCAGCTAAAACGCCAGCCCATATCGTGGATCTATTACAAAAAGAAGTTGCTAAGATTCTACAGCTGCCCGAAATTATTCAGTCAATGCAGGCCTCGGGATTGTCGCCAGAAGGTAGCACGCCTGTGCAATACGCAGCGCAAATTCAAACTGACCTGAATCGCTGGCAAGCAGCCGTTACCAAGGCGGGGATTGAGAAGCAGTAGATACGGTCTGATGGCGTCGTGAGCGCGTATCGATTACAACTCAATGATTGCGAGTACCTGGCCCTCACTGACTGAGTCGCCTTCATTCACATAGACTTCAATGAGAGTTCCTCCGTCTTCAGCGACAAGGGGGATCTCCATTTTCATCGACTCGATAATCAGCACCGTATGTTCTTTATCAAGTTTTTGACCAAGCTTTGCCTCAATTTTCCAAATCGTTCCGGTAACTTCTGCCTTTAATTCTTGACGACTCATGTCAATACTTCCTGTTCACTGTTGAGTAGTACTGGTGCACCGTGTTGATAAGTGCCGATTGGCTAAGAGTATAACGATAGATGTCCAATTTCATTTTATTCGTACAATCTTCTCGTATTGATCAGATAGACGGACTCAAGTCCCCGCGCCTACTATTTGGCCGTGCTAGCATGGATTTTTGTTTGACGTCGAACCGTCAACAGTTAAAGACAAAAAGGAGAACGCGGTGTTGAATCGCTTATTTATTCGCCTGTTAATCGTGCTGTTCTTATTCACTGCTGGCGGATTGAGTTGTGCGGATCCGCTATGGCCCAGTGCGCCTGTTCATATTGTGGTTCCTTTTCCTCCTGGCGGCAGTAATGATGTGATCGCACGTCGGCTGGGTGAGCGCCTAAGCAAAGCCTTTGGTCAACCTGTAGTGATTGAAAATAAGGGTGGCGGGGCAGGTTCGATTGGTGCCCAGGCGGTTGCAATTTCGGCGCCCGATGGCTATACGTTTTTATTTGTTTCAAGTTCTCTGGCCACTGCCTCGGCTGTACAAAAGACGCCATACGATCCTGAAACCTCGTTCTCAGCGGTCGCCCGCGTGGCGCGTGCGCCGTTTATCATCCTGACGCGTCAGGGTTTTGGCCCAAAGACGGTGGCTGATTTGATTGCGTATGGCAAAGCGAACCCCGGAAAAATAAATTATGGCAGCGCTGGGCCTGGTGACACGACGCAAATGGCGACCGAGCTATTTAATGAAACAGTCGGTATACAAATGACCGCAGTCCCTTACAAAGGGATCGCGCCCGCACAATTAGATTTAATTGCAGGCCGCTTGGACTTGATCGTGACAACGATGGCTTCGGTAAAAGGGACCGCGGCAGACCAGTTGCCAAAGCTAGCCTTTACCGGAGAGGCTCGAGAGCCAGATATGCCGCAAATCCCAACTGTAGCGGAGATGGGGATCCCGTATACGGTTGACGTATGGTGGGGCGTGTTTGCGCCTGCTGCATTGTCGGTCGCGATCCGCGATAAGATGAATCGTGCAATTAATGACATCTTAGTCGAACCCGATTTCATCGCTTTTTTGAAAAATGCGGGTGCAACGGCTGCGCCGACAACGCCGGCTGTTTTTCAAGAAATTTTAGTTAAAGACGTTGTGCGTTGGAAGATCATGGCAAAGCGAGCGGGCGTTCAGTAGGGCTAGGCTGTATGAACTACATGATCGATCAATTCGGGTGTTAGAGGATGAGGGTGTGATGGTGGATTCAAAAGCAAAAGATCTGGCGGCAATGCAAGTGTCGTTGCAGGCGACTGCACTGCGACTGCATTCGATTGAATCACGTTCTAGTGTTGAACAAATCGCTGCAGAAGTTTTGCGCTTAAATGACGCCGTGCGCGCTGGCGCAGTTGGGCGACTGCATTATGGTGATCATCCTCAAGACTTTGCAAAAGCATTGTTGCTGCATGCGGATTCTAGCAATGGCAAGGTGAATCCATGAGCCTCGCGCTGTTGAAACCCACCGATCCGCTCGAGCAGTCAATCGCGCTGGTTGGTGCTGCCTTACGTCGCGGTGATTTATCGGCCGTGCAACTCACCGAGCGTGCTCTGGCACGCGCGCGGCAAGCCGAGCCAGAAATAAATGCTTTCATTGAAATCCAAGCTGATCGCGCGCTTGAACATGCGTTTGTACTTGATCGTGAGGCGGCGCAGGGACGCTGGAGGAGCCCGCTGCACGGCGTACCTCTTGCACATAAAGACTGTTTTGAGCGTCAAGGGTTACCGACCACGGTGGGGTCAAGAGTGACGGGTAATACCCCAGGCACGCGCACGGCGACTGCTTTATCTTTACTCGAGCAAGCGGGTGCGATTGACTTGGGCCCCTTGGGTATGAATGAAATGGTTGCCGGGCCAACCGGACAAAATCCACATTTTGGCGATTGTCGAAATAGCTGGGATTCAAATCGGATTTCGGGTGGCTCTTCAAGTGGCTCTGGTGCTGCTGTCGGGGCAGGCGTCGTTTTCGGTTCGTTGGGTTCAGACACCGGGGGTTCGATTCGCTTGCCCGCATCGATGAATGGTTTATTTGGCTTAAAGCCAACGTACGGCAGGGTGTCGCGGACGGGCTGTTTTCCGCGCGCTTTTTCGCTGGATTGTGTAGGCCCGATTACGCGCTCGGCGCAAGACTGCGCGTATTTGTTGCAAGCTGTCGCGGGGGTTGATGCGCAGGATGCCTCAAGCTTGGCTGCGACAGTCCCTGATTATGTAAGTCTGCTTGAGTCGGCAGCGCACGGCAGTCGGATCGGCGTGTTATCCGGAATCACGAGCTATCACTCAGAGATTGAGCAGGGCTTGGAGGACTTGATTAAAACGGCGACGGTTTGCTTCGGTCAGATTGGTCGCGTGACATCAAACGAAATTCAAACGTGCTACGCAATGGCAGATGTTTTCTCAAAAGTTGAGGCTGCGACCTTACACGGTGACTGGATGCGTGCACGTGGGAACCTATATTCACAAGCAGTGTTCTCGCGTACCGAGCCTGGTTTACATGTGCCCGCCGTTCGATATCTTGAAGCGCTGCAAATGCGCGCAAAAATCTTGAATGATTTTATGAACGGTGTAATGAAAGACTTTGATGTACTGATCTGCCCAACAATGCCAATTCCAGTTCCTACGCGGGAAGAGGCGGATGTTGAGAGCCCCGGACGAGTATTTGGTGTGGTCGCGGCGTTAACGCCTTTAGCACGTCCCTTCAGTTATTTGGGCTTGCCGGCTTTAAGTATGCCCATGGGTTGTGACAGCCAGGGTATGCCGATGGGCGTGCAGTTGATCGGGCGTCCCTTTGGCGAGGCGCGGTTGCTGTCAATTGCGCACCGCCTAGAGATCGAGAGTGGCTGGAATCGTTTGTTAAACATGCATGAAGCCCAGCGCATCAAGGGGTCTATGAAATGACGCTATGGGATTCTTATTTAAATGAACAAGACCGCGCAGTCTTGGCGCGTGGAAAATTCGGTCGTCGAATGGGCTTTGGGGTCAAGCCAGCTATTCTTGTCATCGATGCTCAAAAATATATGGTTGGCGTCGCGGGTCAAGATCAGACGTGGCCCTCAAGTTGCGGCGAAGTCGGGCGCACTGCTGTTGAGCAGATTAGCAAGGTGGTTCAAGCCGCTCAGCTCGCCCAGGTGCCTTGTTTTTTTACGCTCTTTGAAATTGATCGCTCTGGTAATGATATGGGCGTTTATCGAAATAAACGCGATTTGCTAGAGTCTGAGCATTGGTGCCTGGCAGGTTCGCTTGGGGCTGAACTGGTTGAACAACTAACGCCCTCGGCACGGGATATTGTTTTCGTTAAAAAAAAGCCAAGCGGCTTTCACGGTACGCCCTTACTTGGCTATTTGACTGAGCGAGGCATTGACACGGTCATTATTGTCGGTGGGGCGACCAGTAATTGCATTCGAGCCACAGTCTTTGATGCGGCTTCATATAATCTGCGTGCGATTGTTCCTCAAGAAGCCGTGTTTGATCGGATCCCTGTTTCGCATGCGATTTCGCTCTTCGATATGGATCGCCAATTTGCTGATGTGACAACTGTGACTGAGGTTGTTCAGTATTTAAATACCTTCAAAAAATAAAATCTAAAGGATCGTTGCATGCGTAGTAAATTATTCGTACCGGCTTCGCGGCCCGAGTTGTTTGCAAAGGCGCTGGCGAGTGCCGCCGATGCGATTTCGTTTGATCTCGAGGACGCCGTTGAAGAGCGTAGCAAACCTGCTGCGCGCGCCGCGTTGCAAACGCTGTTTAAAGAAGATTTATCAACCCATCATAAATTGATTGTTGTCCGCATCAATGCAGTCGATACGCCTCATTTCGTCGCTGATCTCGAGGCTGTCGTTTGCGCAGCGACCCACGTGGTGAATATTCCGATGGCGCAAGACCCGGATACGATTCGAGCGGTTGCTGCTCAGCTTGAGCGCCTTGAGGCCGAGCGTGGTTTGAAGAGACCGATCGGTATTTTGGTCAATATTGAATCACCGAAAGGATTACGGCGCGCTGCAGAACTAGCCTGTGCGCATTCTAGAGTGATGGGCTTGCAGATTGGGTTCGGCGATTTATTGGCGCCACTGGGGATCGTCTCTTGCGAACCTGCAGCCTTGCAGGCTGTGCGTGTTGCTGTGCGATTTGCTGCGGGTGAGGCAGGTGTCCACGCGTACGATGGGGCGTTCGTGGACATTGCCCATCCTGAGGCGTTCAAACTCGATGCACAAGCTGCACAACGCTTGGGTTTTGCAGGGAAAAGTTGTATCCACCCCACACAGATTGCACTTGTTAATGAGGTGTTTCGGCCAACCGATGCTGCGATTGCCCATGCGGTCAGAGTGCTCGAAGCGACCAGCAAAAAACTCGCTGAAGGGGTGGGTGCCTTTGTTGTGGATGGCCGGCTCATTGATGGGCCGTTCATCACTGAGGCAGAGCACACGGTGGCGCTTGCTAAGCGCTTAGGTCTTTTAGCCTAATGCGAATACCCTCAGTCGATCGTCGGCAAAACCGCTGATCGACTGGTTTGATCAAACACGTTCGACTTAAACGATTGTTAACACGTCTTCAACGGGCAGACGAGGTTTCTGTGGCCAGTTGCCCGGTGCCTCGTAACCCACGGCAACTAACATGGCCGGGATATCGTTGGCTGAGAGCTTAAACTCGCGCGATACGTCTGCAGGTACAAAGCCGATCATAGGCCCTGTAACCAGACCCATGCCTTGAGCAGCCAGCATCAAGGTCATGGCGCCCATGGACGCTGAGCGAATCGCTTCGTCACGCTGGCGTTCTGGATTGTTTTCATGACCACCCGCCGCCATCGCTACCCAGCTATCGTGCATGGCTTGGTCGATGAGACCGGCATCTACTGTAGGTTTGAGCGCTTTAGAAAGCGTTTTATGGGCTTCGAGCGTGCCGCAAACGATAAAGGTGACCGAGGCATCGACAATTTTTTGTTGGCCGTACGAAACCGCCTTCAAACGCTCTTTGGCTTCTTTCGATTGCACTGCAATGAATTTCCAATTTTGAAAATTGAATGCAGTAGGGGCGCGCGTTGCCAGCCGTACAAGTTCTTTGATTTGTGCTGCGCTGAGCGTTTTTGTGGGATCAAATTGATTGGCTGAGATACGTTGTTCGATTAAGGTGTTGATCTGACTAGTCATATTGATGCTCAAAAAGTAAAAAGTAAAAAGTAAAAAATAAAAAAATAAAATTGCCGATAGACTTAGGATCTTAATGCTTGCGCCAAAAGCCGTGCAGTGTGGATAGCCTCGACCTTGGTACCATCGTGAATTTGATGCCGACAGCTCGTGCCATCTGCAACCACAACGGTGCTCGCGGCCCGATTGCGTACCGCCGGTAATAATGAAAGTTCAGCCATTTGCATCGACGCTTGATGGTGTTCAGCTTCGTAACCAAAGCTGCCTGCCATTCCGCAACACGATGACTCAACAGTCGATACCTTAAGCTCTGGAATCCAGCTTAAGACTGTTTGCACGGGCGTCAGTGCATCAAACGCTTTTTGATGGCAGTGGCCATGTAGCAGGGCATTGTTATAGTCAATCGGCGCAAGCGTAAGTTTAAAGCGGCCTGCTTTTTGTTCACGCACTAAAAATTCTTCAAATAAAAATGCGTGTTTGCCAAGCTGTTGAGCGGCCTCGCCATATCCATACTGCAAAAACTCATCTCGTAGTGTTAATAAGCATGAAGGCTCGAGTCCCACAACGGCAATCCCCTGTGAGACAAAAGGCATGAGTGTGTCAAGGGTTCGCCGCGCTTCAGCTTTGGCTTGTTCAATGAGCCCGGCTGATAAAAAAGTACGACCACAGCAGAGTGGACGTTCGCCTGCGCGAATATTCAAGTGCACGGTGTAACCGGCGGCCTGCAAGACCTGTTGGGCTGCGCGTGCATTTTCGGATTCAAGATAATTGCTGAACGTATCGACAAACAGCAAAACGTCTTTACCGGAAGTGAGGGGGGCTTTAGCGGCGGGGGTCGAATTGTTTAAGAAGGGTTTTTTAAACTTGGGCAGCGAGCGTGTGCTTGCAAATCCCATTGCACGTTTGGCTAAAGAACCGACGAACGGAAGCGCCTCAGCCAAACCTAGGATTGTGCCGAAGCGACTGGCCCATGGCGCGTAGTGCGGCATAAAGGCAATTAAACGTTCGCGCAGCGTTAAGCCATGTTTATTGGCCCAGGCCGCACGGGCTTCGATTTTGATCTTTGCCATATCGACGCCTGTGGGGCAATCACGTTTACAACCTTTGCAGGATACACAAAGGTCTAACGCTTCTTTTACTTCTGGGCTGGCTAACCCGGCATCACCGATTTGACCTGATAAGGCAAGGCGCAACGTATTCGCACGACCGCGCGTGACATGTTGTTCGTCTTTGGTAATGCGATAGCTTGGGCACATCGTACCTGCATCAAACTTGCGGCAATGGCCATTGTTGTTGCACATCTCGACAGCAGAAGCTAAGCCATTACTTAAGTCCAAACCGGTGCCAGCCTGCGTCTCAACGCCTGTTAACGGATCGCGTAGGACGTTCCAGCTTGACCAGTCTAGTCCGGTCTGAAGCGCCGGGACCTGATAGTTTGGTGGGTAGCGAAAATTACTGCGATCATCCATTTTTGGGGGATGAATTATCTTGTCTGGATTGAAGCGATTGTCAGGATCAAAGAGGGCTTTGATTTCTGTAAACGCCTGGTGGATACGGGGCCCGTATTGCCACGAAATCCATTCGCCTCGGCACAGACCGTCGCCGTGCTCACCAGAAAATGCACCTTTGTATTCGCGAACCAAGGCTGAAGTTTCTTCGGCGATTGCACGCATCTTGACCGCGCCATCACGGCGCATATCTAAAATGGGGCGCACATGCAGCGTGCCGACGCTTGCGTGCGCATACCACGTGCCCTCGGTACCATAGCGATGAAACACCTCTGTGAGACGCTCTGTGTATTGAGCCAGATGCTCAAGTGGCACCGCACAGTCTTCAACGAACGAAACGGGTTTGCCATCGCCCTTCATGCTCATCATGATGTTCAGGCCGGCTTTGCGCACATCCCATAACGCTTTTTGAGCGCTAGCTTCAGGCATTTTGACGACACTGTTTGGCAGACCATGATCGCTTAATAAGGCATCAAGGTCATCCAGTTTTTTAAGCAAGGCTGCATGATCGTCTCCCGCGAATTCAACGAGCAAAATCGCAGCAGGTTGCCCGAGTAATGCTTTTTCAACGACTGGCCGAAATGCGGGGTTCGATAGCGCAAGGTCGATCATGGTGCGATCGACGAGTTCGACCGCAGTGGGTTTGAGCGTGACGATGTGCTGTGCCGAATCCATTGCTTTATAAAAGCTTTGAAAATTGACGACACCTAACACCTTGTGCGTGGGAAGAGGGCAGAGTTTGAGCGTGATTTGACGGCTATAAGCAAGCGTACCTTCTGAGCCAACTAATAAGTGTGCAAGGTTGGCAACACCATCGTCGGTGTAGGCTCTGGGATTTTGACAGTCGAACAAGTCAATGTTGTAGCCCGCCACACGGCGTAACACTTTGGGAATGCGCTCGGCAAGTTCGCCACGCTCGCGCGTCGCAATTGTTTTTAGATTTTCTAGAATATTTTGTAAGCGCGCACCTACCACGGGCTCAGTTAAAGAGCCAAAGCGAGCTTGAGTGCCATCAGCCAATACCGCGTCAATGGACAGCACGTTGTGCACCATATTGCCGTATTCGATCGAACGCGACCCGCACGAGTTATTGCCGGCCATCCCACCGATGGTGCACTGGGCACTCGTCGAGACATCAACAGGAAACCAGAGCCCATGGGGTTTCAGCCAGGCATTGAGGTGATCAAGCACCATGCCAGGTTCGACTGTGATGGTTTGCGCGTTTGCATCAAAGGCAATGACGTTGCACAGCCACTTACTGTTGTCGATGATCAGCGCGTCACCGACCGTCTGACCACACTGACTCGTTCCTGCACCGCGCGACAGCACGGCTATTTTTTGATCCCGCGCAATGTCCAGCGCGCGTAAGACGTCTGTTTGATCCCGCGGCACGACGACCCCAATTGGGGTGATCTGATAGATCGACGCATCTGTTGCGTAGCGTCCGCGCGAAGCCGCGTCAAACAAGACATCGCCCCGCATTTCTTTGGAGAGCAGTTTTGCGAGTGGCGAGCTAGCGCCCGCATTCGTGGGTAAGAAATGCAAGGCTGAGGTCACCCTTGCTGGTGCGAAGACACTCATGATCCGTTCGAGAAATAATCCATACCAGCTTGCACGCCACTGCCTGCAAGTTTGACGCCCGAGAGTTTTAGGCCCATTTCAACGCCCGCGAGCGTGGCTAAGAGTGCGAGGTCGTTGCTATCGCCCAGATGGCCAATTCGGAACATTCGACCCTTGACCTTGCCAAGGCCCGTGCCAAGCGATAAATCAAAACGGTGTTGAATTAATTTGCGAATCTCATCGGCGTCGACCCCGGCCGGCGTAATGACGCCAGTCAAAATCGGAGAATACACGCTTGGATCCGCGCATTGAATGGGCAAGCCCCAGGCAGTCACCGCGGCACGCACGCCGGCAGCCCAGCGTTGATGGCGCGCAAAAACGGCGTCCATGCCCTCTTCATTAAACATGTCGATCACTTCTGAAAGGCCATACAAAAGATTGGTGCTTGAGGTTGTTGGCCAATAGCCGCCTTTATTCATTTCAATGACTTCGTCCCAAGCCCAAAAGGCACGGGGCATCTTGGCCGTTTTTGAGGCTTCAATCGCACGTGCAGACAAGGCGTTAAAACCCAAGCCCGGCGGAAGCATCAAACCTTTTTGTGAGGCAGCCATCGCAACGTCGACGCCCCATTCGTCGTGTCGGTAGTCGGCACTACCCAGGGCTGAAATAGTGTCTACCATTAATAGGGCGGGGTGCTTGGCATCATCAATTGCTTTGCGGACGGCGGAGATATCTGAGGTGACACCTGTTGACGTTTCGTTGTGCACGACGCAAACAGCTTTGATGCGATGTTCGCGGTCTTGTACGAGGCGATCATGAATCTGGTTGGCCTGGATACCACGTCGCCAACCGGCAAGTTCAGGCAATTGATCGTCATGACCTTGAAATGACAGTACTTCAGTCTTTAGTCCCAGACGGGTGGCAAGCTTATTCCAAAGAAACGCGAAATGCCCCGTTTCGTACATCAGAACGTGATCGCCAGGATTCAAGGTATTGACTAGGGCAGCTTCCCAGGCGCCAGTGCCTGAGGCGGGGTAAATGATGACGGGTTGCTTCGTCTTAAAAATGACCTGCATGCCGTCAATGACCTTGCGACCTAGGCCTGCAAACTCGGGGCCCCGATGGTCAATTGTGGGTAGGCTGATGGCGCGCAGAACGCGGTCTGGCACAGGACTGGGCCCCGGAATTTGTAAAAAATGACGGCCCGTTGGGTGAAAGTTAAGCTTAATCATCAAGACTCCATGCGTTTCATTGGGGGCAAATTACCACAATCAGTCGATCTGCGACCGCAAAACCGCTCGGTGCCTAGGTCTGATTTAGGTAGGAAGGCCCGCGAAAGAACCCTTAAAAGGTGGTATCTTGTAAGCCATACTTTCTGGGTCAGGCGCAAAGAACGGCTGGCTTTAATCCCTACGAGAAAAAAGGCACGCGCGCGGCCTGTGAGACAAAGATCTTTTCGCTTTAGCGGTTTGTTTCAGTATTTGATGCTTGCGGTAGTGGTTTGGTGGCTCGCCGGTTGTGCGCCACTGCCAGTTTCTGACGCTCGTTTTACCGAAAAAACAAGTCAGGATTTTGCGACGACGACCTCGTTGACGGCAATGCAGGCCCCTTGGCCAACTGAACAATGGTGGTTGGGCTACCGCGATGCGCAGTTAAATCAACTGATGGTTGAACTGCTTAAAGACTCCCCCGATCTGGCGATTGCCCAGGCACGTGTCCAGCGGGCGCAAGCGGTGGCCGAAGTGGCGGGCGCGCCACTGCTTCCGCAACTGAGCGCCCAAGGCGTCTTTAACACCCAGCGATTGAGCTACAACTATTTGACCCCCGACGCGAGTGTGACGCGTGGCTGGAATCAGTACGGGCAGGCTGCCCTGAACATGACCTGGGAAATCGATTTTTGGGGAAAGTATCGCGCTGCGCTGGCAGCGGCGACCTCAGAGCTTGAGGCACGGGTGGCTGAGCAGGCTCAGGCCGCTTTGATCCTGACGACCGCCACCGCCTCAGCCTACGCAGAACTGGCCCGTTTGTTTGCACAGCGCGAGGCGACTGAGCGCGCTGTGGCGATCCGTGAGAAAACAGCGAGTGTCTTTGCAGAGCGATTCACCCATGGCCTTGAAACTCGGGGTGGCGTGCGCGAGGCGGATGCTAAGGGTGCGCAGGCCAAGACAGACTTATTACTTCTGAATGAACAGATCGCGTTACAACGCAATCGGATCGCTGCGCTCATGGGCGCGGGGCCCGATCGCGGGCTCGTCATTAATCGTCCAGCGGTTTTGACGAGTAAGGAGGTTGGTTTGCCCGAACGTGTTGCCGCCGAGTTACTGGGACGCCGTCCGGATGTTGTGGCCGCCAGAGTGCAAGCGCAAGCGCAAGCGTCGCGCATTGATCAAAAGCAGGCTGATTTTTATCCGAATATCAACCTGGCG
>JBAXLV010000021.1:0-12249 GCA_037134635.1 Alcaligenaceae bacterium | reverse complement strand
ATCTCGATCTGCTGAAAATCGCTCAAGAAGAGCAAAACGGCGACCTCTTTAAAATGCTTGATGGCATTTACAAGCGCTCGGCCATTAAACCCACCGATTGCCCCGATGCAATCATTTGGGAAGGCGGCAGCACCGCTGGCGGCGTTAAACCCGTTGCCCATGCTTTCACCGACATGTTTGCCCTGAACGGCACCCTGATGGCGCTAGACGTCTTAGGCCTGCCCTTTTTAGGCGTTCCGATGATGGCGCAGTTTCGCCATGACAGCAAACTCGCTTCACTTGAGTGGTTTGGCAAACTGGACTACACCGCACTGAAGTGGTCGACTGCCGGTGACTTTATGGTCAACGAAGGCGGCAAAAAAGTTGTGGTCAATGGCAAGTCAGCCAACGCACCTCTACGCACCGCTGCAGGCGTTTATTGCAACGTGCGCCCTTACGGTGGCATCACCAGCATTCGCTTTATGCCCGGCCTGCCTTACTCGCAAGATAAAAAGAAATTTAAAGTTGATCCAGCAACAGGCGTGATTCACTCTGAAATGAACACACCCGGCATACGTATGGCTTACGCAGCACGTTTGTTCTTGAAGATGGTGCATGAAACAGGCCAGATCGGTCGTGTCGCTACCAAACCCACACAGGCGCAAGAAGACGCGATCAACGCCGGCATTATGCGTTGGCTGATGCAAGGGACAAAGTTCAAACTTAAGCGTCAGTACACCGTTGATGCCTACGAAGAACACCGCGCCAACGTCGACGCAATTGTTGCCTGCCTACCAAAAGATTTCAAAGACGGCATGGAAAACTGGGGTGGCGATATTTACGAACACATCTCAGACACCAACTTTGGTTTGTTGCTGCACGACATGATTCGTCAACGCCCTTGCATCGTGTACGCAACCGATCTTGACGGCGACCGTCTGACAGACTTGATGGCGGATGCACCCGATGTCTTGCGCGATTGGGGTCAAATCGTGATCGATCGTGTTGGCGCTAAAGTTGACATGAAAAAACTGTGGGTCGACATGGGTTTCACCATGACCAACGGCAAAGACATGACCAGCGTGATGTACCGCGTGCATGGCGCTCCGATCTACGAACAGACTCTTGGCTCTGCAGACGCAATGTTGTTGCGCTTGCTCGATGGCGACGAAACCGTTGGTGGCGAAAAGCAACCCTACGATCCACGCATTCACTTTGTACTGATTAACGAAGCATACAAAGCCGCCAATCCAGGCAACAAACAATTGTCTGACTGGCTCGATGCGCAGCTTGCAACCTTTGACAAAATCTTCGGTGAAAAGCGTCCACGTTACCTAGATGGTTACGCACAATTGAAGGCCGCAATCAAGCCTTGGGGTGCTGCTTAAGTTGTTTGAACGGGCGCTTAAGAGTTCTCTTATTGCGCCCGCCTTTTGACCGCTCCCAGATCAGTTTTTTTGCTAAGCAAAAAATAACGCAGCTCTGGGACGGGCAAAAGACTCCCGATCAATTCATGCGATGTCTAGCTTATGACTTTTGATCATCAGAAAACTGATGTTTCACATGTGCTGGGGCCGAAGTTGCGCGTGCAGGTTGGATTAAGAACCCAAACAAGCGTTTCTCAATACCAGTTGGCGTACGCGACAGTAAGCCTTGTGGCCGTTTAAGAATCACGATCACGATAATCAAACCGTACACAATCAAACGATATTCTTTAGCGAAGCGCAATGCTTCAGGCAAAGCCGTGAGCAAAATTGCACCTAGTACCGGGCCCCACATTGTTTGCATGCCGCCAAACAGCAAGAAAATAATAAAGTTAAGCGATACAAAAAACCCAAGATCATGTGGGCTAACCACTAAAACGTAATTCGCCTGAATAGCGCCGGCAATACCAATCAAGGTAGCACCTAACGCGGACGTGATCGTGCGCAACTGCGCCAACGAAACGCCCATCGCCGTGGCAGCAACTGGATCATCACGAATCGCTCGCGCGGCGAAACCTAAGCGCGAGCCATCAAAGCGCCACGTCACATACAGTGCAACGAGCGTACCGACAATACAGGTTGTGATTGTGGTGTTTGCGGCGATGCCGGTAAAACTATTTGCACCGCCGATGTAATCCCAATTAAAGGCCAACACCGACAAGGCTTCACCGAAGGCGATCGTCGTGAGCTTTAAAACAAAATCGCGCATCTTCAAGGTCAGGATCGCCAGCAACGCCCCCACCAAGGCACCCGCCAGGCCTGCCATTAATAAGGCCGGCGGAAACCACCAACCCATTTTGACCGTCAAAATCGCGGATAAGTAAGCACCGACTCCTGCAATCGCAGCAGTGGCCATCGACAATTGACCTGACATCGCAATGATGTAAAGCCCAAGCACCTGCATAACGCTAAGCAGTGTGAAAATAAAAATGGGTTCTAAAAAGTTATACATGCGCTATACCTTAGTGTGAGTACGAGCCAAACAGACCATTCGGCCGAAAATACAACACACCGATTAATACAAAGAACGCAACAGCATCTTTTAAGCTTGAAGAGACATAGCCCGTGACCAGTGCCTCGATCACACCTATCCCCAGGCCCACCACCATCACCCCTTCAAAGTAGCGATTGCCTGCAACCAACATACAGGTAAACGCCTTTAAGCCATACAGCAAGCCTACAAACGCCCATGCTGAGCCGTAGAGTGTGCCGACCGAAACCGCCGCAACCCCACCCATCAAAGAAGCAATCACAATGGTGACTGAACACACAAGCCCAACGTTAATACCAAAGGCTGCCGCTACATCTGGCCGCTCTGCAATTGCACGAGTCGCACGCCCCAACTTGGTCTTGCGCACGTAGAAGCTCACGAAGGCCAACAGCAAAACGCAGACGCCAAAATTTGCCAGTTGCCGTACAGTTAAGACAACCGGACCTAAATCAATCGACTGACGCGGCAAGAGGGTTGGATACGCAACAGGGTCAGGCCCCGCGATGATTGCCATGCCATTTTGCAACATGATCGCTACACCTAGCGTACCAATCAACGTCGACAACACGTCGCGTCCGCGCAAAGGCTGAATCACAGTGCGTTCAAGCACAAACCCAACAATCGCAGCACCGACTGCCCCGAGCAACACGGCACCAATAAAACCGCCCGCGGGAAACTGCGCGCCGGCCACCAAGCCTGCGAACATGCCCACCATGAAAATTTCTGGATGCGCGAAGTTAATCACGCGAAGCACGGTAAACGCTAAGGCAAAACCCAGCGCCACCACTGCGTAGGTGCTTCCGATGATGAGGCCATTAGCCAATTGCTGCAAAAACAAGTCCACGATTTCTCCGGATCAACAATCTATGTCGTTCAAGCGTGTCCACCTAAGAACACTTCTTTCACCGACTCTTTGCCTGCAATCTCAGCAGCCGGGCCACTTTCAATGATCTGGCCCGTTTCAAGCAAATAAGCCCAGCTCGCAACCTTAAGCGCTGCACGTGCATTTTGCTCAACCATCAAAACCGAAATCCCCATCTTGTTGATCTCACGGGCAAGCGTAAAAACATCGCGCACAACCAACGGCGCCAACCCTAAGGACGGCTCATCCATCAAAATCAATTTTGGCGCAGAGATCAACGCACGCGCAATGGCCACCATTTGTTGCTCGCCACCCGACAATGATCCTGAGACTTGATCCCGTCGTTCGGCTAAACGCGGAAAACGATCAAACATCTCTTGAATCCGCTGGTCAACCAAACTCTTGTCATTGACGCACCAACCACCAAGCTTCAGGTTGTCGAGCACTGAAAGTGTGTTCCAGAGCTGCCGTGCCTCGGGCACCCAGGCGATGCCCAACTCATGAATCTGATGAGGCTTAAGTTTTAGTAAGTCGACATCACCATTAAAGGTAATGCTACCTTGGCGTGCTTTTTGCAAACCAAGAATCGCCTTGATAATCGTCGTTTTACCGGCACCGTTTGCTCCCAAAATCACACGCAGTTCGCCCGTATTAATTTCGAGTGAGACACCATTGACTGCAGGCACAGCACCATAAGATACCGCAAGGTCTTTAATACTTAACAAAGGTTTACTCATGATGCGATCGCCGCCGTAGGCTCGTCTTCATCAACACCCAGATAGGCCTCAATAACGCGTTCATCCGCCCGTATTTCTGCAGGCGTACCTTCTGCAATTTTTTGACCAAAACTAATCACAACGACACGATCTGAGGTCGACATCACCACATTCATATTGTGTTCAATCAACATCAAGGTAACGCCTGCATCACGTAAGCGACCAATCAGCTTGATCACCTCTTGGGCTTCACGGGCAACCATGCCTGCAGTGGGTTCATCCAAAATTAAAAGCTTGGGTTCAAGCGCTAACGCACGCGCAATCTCTACACGACGCTGATCACCGTAAGGAAGCTCAGAGGGCATCCGAAACCGATTTGCGCCCACGCCAACCCAATCTAACAATGCCTCTGCCTGCTCAATCATCTCAGTGCGCTCGCGACGATCAAGTGCTGAGCAGGTCAGCGCATCAAACAACCCCGAACGCGTGCGCGCCACGCGACCAATCATCACGTTTTCAAGCGCATTCAAGTTTTTAAACAAACGGATATTTTGAAACGTACGACCAACACCCATCTGTGCCAAACGTTGTGGTGCAAAGCCAGTCACATTTTGACCATCGAACGTGACCGAGCCAGCATCAGCCCGATCAATGCCGGTAATCAAATTAAACAGTGTGGTCTTGCCAGCCCCGTTGGGGCCAACAATCGACAACACTTGACCTTTTTGAACATCAAAGCTGATGTCATTCACCGCAACAAGGCCACCGAACCTGCGGGTAAGGTGTTCAACCCCTAAGATCGATGACCCCATGTTATGCAACGACTTCGTACGTGCCGCGCCCATTGACCTGGATGACGACGACAGACGGGCTGTTGTTGTTGCCATCAGGTGGGTTATTAAAGGTCACATTCGTGCCGAGTGGTGTTGTGATTTTTAACGACGCCAAGGCAGCTGCAATTTTTTCACGATCTAGGCTACCGGCCTTTTTAATCGCTTCGTAGAGCGTGTACACAGCATCGTAGCCATAGGTCGAAAACGAAGTGGCTTCGTATTGTGTGAAACGCGCTTTATAGCGATCAAGAAAGCTCTTGAGCTCGGGCGTGGGTGCTTGTAAGTCTTGTGCCAAGAAGGTGTAACCACCTTTGATATCGCCCTTGGTACCATCCCAATAGACTGGGTCTTGAAAAGAACCGAACCCAGTCATCATCGGCAACTTAATGCCCGCTTCAATAACCTGCGAAGTCACTTTGACGCCATCGCCTGTCGTTGCAGCAATATAAATACCGTCGGGCTTGGTGCTACGAATTTTTGAAAGCTGCGCTGAAAAATCTTGGTCGCCCGTTCTGAAGGCCTCAAAGGCAACCACGGTGTAACCAAGCGACGCCGCCATTGTTTTCACAACTTCTGCATCTCCTGCCTGCGCATCTTGTGTTTGATCGTATATCACTGCGATCCGCTTAAGACCATGCTTAGCGACCACTTTTTTGAGCACCACCGGTATCGCTGTGCTAGAGACTGGATTCACCCGACATGCAAACTGCGACCACTCTTTAACCGGTGCGCCTGAGCCGGCATCGATCATCGGCATTTTGAGCTGTGCAGCAACGGGCACCATTACAATAAAGCCGACCGAGTTTGCAGGGCCGATCACGGCAGTCACGGAGGCATCACCCGCAGCCTGCCTAAACAGCGTCACGGCTTGACGTGGATCATTTGCCATATCCGCAGTGCTCATTTCAAAGGTATAAGACTTACCGCTTGCGTCTTTATAGCCAAGCTTGTTGATATCGTCGAGGGCGAGCAGAGCCCCATCGCGTGAGCGAATGCCGTAGGCAGCCGAAGGCCCGGTAATCCCCTGCACGTTCGTGATCTTAATGACGCCGGTCCCTTGCGCACGCAAGATCGCTGGTGCAAATAATACAGAGCCCGCGCTTAAAGCAGCGGCTTGAGTAAAGCGACGACGACTAATGGCATGAGGATTTGATTTGTTTGACAAGACCGACATAGCGACCTCCAGAGAATAAGGTTTCGACTGATATAAAAGCATCCGCGTCATATTACGCGCTTGCTACTGCTATCCTTGGTGAATAATATAGGGGTAATCACTGATAGTAAAGCCTTGGGTAAAAAATAGTGCCCTGCCCCTGAACCAGTCTGGCCCTCGGTTAAAGTTGTTGAATCATTTCAAGGCTATCTGTATGAAACAAACGCTCTCTTACTTTGACGCAATCAACATTGATTCGCTTAGAAGCGAGTTTCCAGTCGGCGCAAACTTTTTAAACAAGTTTGTTGGAATGCGCCCTGCAACCTTGCGCGTCTGGCAAGAAGCGCTTTTTGCCAAACAACTCAAGCGCGCCTGGCAAATCCCGTTTTACCAACGGCTATGGGGCGACGCAGGGATCTGTGCAGCTGATATCCAGTCGCTCGATGATCTTTATAAGTTACCCAGTTTTGGCAAGCATGAAATCATGGCCTCCGTCGAGCGAAAGCCTCCGTTCGGCGATCACCATGGTCGAGACATACCGGTCAACGGCAAGATCATCCCGATGGTGTTGCAATCAACCAGTGGTACCACCGGTCGCCCCCAACCATTACTCTATAGCCCGCGCACGCGCGAGGTACAAAACCTCATGCTCGCGCGCGCCTATTTAATGGCGGGCATGTGTGCGAGCGATGTCGTACATTCTGTGTATGGGCATGGTCTGGTGAACGGCGGCCATTACATTCGTGAAGCAGTTCTGCACTTTACTGATGCATTATTTGTATCAGCAGGCACCGGTATCGAGACCTCCTCGATCAAACAGGTCGAATTTATGCGCGACTTTGGTGCGACTGTGATTGTTGGTTTTGCGGATTACATCAAGCGCCTTGCCGAAGTTGCACACGAACAAGGTCTTGTCCCAGGTCGAGATATCCCTTTGCGGATGATCTGCGGACATCTTTCAAAAGATGCGCGAGACGCTTTGTCGGCAGCCTGGGGCGGCGCCGAACTCTTTGATTGGTATGGCGTGGGCGATACGGGACTCATTGCGGCAGAAGGTTCAGACCACGATGGCCTGCATGTGATGGAAGATGCGCACTGGATCGAGATTTGCGACGTTGATACCGGCAAACCTGCTGCGCCAGAGGCGCCTGGCGACTTGATTGCAACCTGTTTATTTACAGACGATATTTTTCCGATTATTCGTTTCAATACGCATGACGTCACACGATACCTGTCTGGCCCCTCAAAGCTGAACCTGCCCTTTCGTCGAATCGAAGGTTTTCTAGGCCGCAGCGACAACATGGTCAAACTCAGGGGCATTAACGTGTTTCCTCAGGCGCTCTCGTCGATTTTGGCCGACTCGCCCGGCTTTAGTGGCGAGTACCTGTGCACCTTGACACGCGATGGCTCGGGCCGGGAGGATCTTCTTGTGAGTATTGAAACCTCTGAACCCGCCACCGCAGCACTCACTGCGCATTTCCGAGAACTGCTGAAAAGAAAACTGGGCGTCGAAGTGAATATTGACCTCGTTGCCCCCACGGCGCTGGCTTCACTCACCGGCGTCGAAGCCCGTCAAAAACCCATTCGCCTAATCGATCGTCGCTAAAGGAACCTGCATGTCCACTTCACAAACATTTACCGATCAAGTGTTCAGCATGCTTGAAGATCGCGGCCAGGCTGCACTGAATGCACGTGACCCCATCTCTGCGATGCGTGAGCTGATGCAAGGCTGTTTTGATACGCTTGGCGATCGAACTGCTCACCTGAAACCCGGAGCCTTGCTCGAAGGCGAGCGTCAATATTTTGTAGCAGGCGCCTTCTTTGTGACGCCTGATCGACGCTATCACATGATCTGTGGCAACGTCGGTTTTCCGTCCGAACAAGAGCGTCTGTGCATACCCATTGACGGCGGCCACCCGGGCCAAGTCTATGCCTCTAAAGCCAAAAAAATTCTTAAAAATACTGACGAGCATGGCACGTTTCGCCAGTATCTGAAATCTTCTCGTATGGGTTCAACAGTCTTTGCCCCGTTAATCTGGCAGGGTCAGTTTATTGGGCAACTCATTGTCGCCGCCCAGGCCCGCAACACGATGCGCGACGAAGACCTGCAAGCATTGGTGGCCGTTGCACGCCTGGCTGCGTCAGTATGGGTGGCGCAAGGCGGACCTCAATGGCTCACGGCCAACTACCCACCAGAAAACGGGTTCTATGTTGACCGCGAGGGCGTCAAAGACTAAAGGGCACGTGCTTGGCGAAGTGTTCAGCGATCGCTTTACGCGTTGTAATCCAAGGGCCATGCGGTTCTTGGCTACGCCGTTTGGCATACGCTAAAAATTTTTCTAGCGCCCAGATTCTGCCGGGGCGACCAATAATGCGCAGATGCACACCCAGAGACATCATGTTCACAGAGTGTCTGCCTTCGCCCAAGGCCCAGTCTAGATTATCGATGGCGTATTTCAACCATTGATCAGGGGTGTATGAGGGCTCGGCCCACATCTTCATATCGTTGTTATCCATCTGGTAAGGCATCACCACAATTGGGCGGCCTTGATCGTGATCCCAGAAGGGCTGATCATCACTCAGGTCATCCATGTGATACATGAAGCCTTCTTCAATCAACAGGCGCCGCGTGTTCATTGTTGTCAGGTAACGCGATAGCCAGCCCGCTGGTGCTTGCCCAGTCGTGGCAGCGATCGAGTCGCGTGCTTTGACGATATAGGCACGCTCTTCTTCTTCAGTCATATTGAATTGATGCGCCCACCGATACCCATGAGAAGTAATCTCGTGACCAAGTGCCACGATTTGACGGGTCAGCGCAGGGGCGCGCTCAAGCGCTAGGGCGCACGCGGTAAAGGTCGCGGTGATCTGATGCTGGTCTAGCAAACGAAGGACCCGTGGTGCACCGCGATTCAAACCGTACTGATAATTAGATTCATTAATCAGACTACGCACCGAGTGCTTTAAGGCAATGCCCATTTCATCAACAGGCTCAGGGTACTTATCGCCGTCTTGAATATTGGCTTCAGCACCTTCTTCGACATTGATCACGATCGAAAGTGCCAAATGTGCATCATTGGGCCATTGATAAGCTTTAGGAGGTATCGCAATCGGCATCTTCAAATCCATCTAATCACTTGCAAAGTGTGCCCTATCAATCTAGCATGATTTCTAACTGAGTTAAATCCATCTCGAGAACGCCATGCTACCTTCACACAATCGCTTCCAATATTCAGGTATTAAGTCTCGTCCGCAATTTACTTGGCCCGACAATAAACGTCTGGCGCTTTATATTGCGGTCAACATCGAACATTTTCCGTATGGTGTTCAATGCGGCGTGGATCTAGATCGACAAACCCAACCTTGGAGTCAACGCAGCTGGTTGTGGCGCGAGTACGGCAATCGTGTTGGCGAATGGCGTCTGATTGAATTGTTTGATGAACTCAAACTCAATGTCGGTGTCATTGTGAACACTGAAAATTATGAACACTGCCCCGACTTGATCCAGGCACATCGTGCACGCGGTGACGAAATGATTGCGCATGGACGCTCAAACGCCGAGCGTCAAATCGAAATGGATGAGGCCACTGAACGCACCATGATCAACGAAGTGACCGCGCTGATGCAAAACGCAGACGGTAAACGACCACAAGGTTGGCTAAGCCCTTACCTCACCCCAAGCTTGAACACCACCGACTTGCTGGTTGAAGCCGATTATTCATACGTGCTTGACTGGGGTATTTGCGACGAACAACCCTTCTGGATCAAGAGCAAGGGCAAACCTATTTTGTCCGTTCCGTATCCGATCGAACTCAATGACCAACCTGCGATTGCCTATCGACACAATTCGGCCCAAGAGTATTGCGACATGATGGTTGAAAATTTTGAAGAAATGCTACGCCGCTCAGTTGATTCACCGTTGGTATGCGCGATCTCATTGCATTCTTTTATTATGGGTCAGCCGTTTAGACTAGCCCGTCTGAGAAAAGCCTTGCAGCACATCATGTCTCATCGAGATCAAATCTGGCTGACCACGCCGGGTGAGGTCGCGACGCATTATCGAAACCTACCCAGCGAATTACAGCTGCACGCCAAGTGATCCCCTTGGACGCCACGCTACCCGCCATCGTATCGTTTTGAATCAACAGCTTGCCCAAGACTATGTCAGTGGCTTGTTAGATATGCATGCCTCAATACCCTCTAAATATTCTTCAGTATTTTTTCATTTTTTTAATCTTTGTACAGCAGGTAGGTATACTTTGAGGCCCGCTCAACTCAACGACCACTTGCTGTGCAGCTCATCTGGATTTCTGGGTCAACATCGGCCGTCAAAAAAATCAATATCTCGCGCAAGCGCTTGATACGCTGGTCGATCATGACGGGCGTCTTTCTCGTCTTACTTGGGATTGGAATTCATTTTTTGGGCTTTCGCATTGCCTTGCAGGTTAGACCGCAATTGGCGCGCGTCATGGGTGACGTAATTACGGCAGACGAGCAAAATGCAATAGAACTCGAGCATCAAAAAAAGCTTGAACGGCTCACGCAAACGCAAACAGTCGCGTTAGCCCAACGCGAAAAAAAACAAAAAGAAATCATCGCCTCGTATGAACATCAACTTGAATTGATGCATGTTGATTTCAAAGAAACTAGCATGCAGTTCAGTCGAGAAAAAAAAGAAATCGATGCGCTGTATCGCAAAAAGCTAGAAACGCTCAACCACCAACTGACTGCCATGACCAGCAAGATTGGTGAGCTCAATGCACTCAAAGAGCGTTTCGCGACGCTGGCAGCTCCGGCACCCCTCAAAAACAAAATGACCGATCCGGCGAACCGCGGTGGCCCATTGATGCCTTTAAAGTTTCAATCGATACCCGATGCCTATCTTGACGACGAGCTCGATCAAACCATTGCCAAAGTATCGGCGCTCAACTCAACCGCAGTTGAACTACAACAAACTTGGTCTAACCGCTATCAATTACTCACGCAACTACCGCTTGGAACACCGCTGCCCCTGGCGCTCGGCCTGAACAGTAATTTTGGCCCCAGAGTCGATCCGATTAGCCAGACCGTCGCACATCACTCGGGCATTGATTTTGTTGCCAAGGTGGGCACGCCTATCTTAGCGGCTGGTAGCGGCACCGTACTACGGGCAGGTTGGGACGGCGCCTATGGACTCACGGTTGAGATCAAACACGCAGAGGGTTACATCTCAAAGTATGCCCATGCAAGCAAAATCCACGTTGCCGTTGGACAAATCGTGACGCGTGGTCAAAAGATCGCAGAAGTCGGCCTAACCGGCCGCACGACGGGCGCACATCTCCATTTTGAAATCTTGCGCAACGGGCAGTTTCTTAATCCGCTGCAGGTGCTGGTAGTGCCTGGTTCGCGCCAGCGTTCACAAGAGTAGGCTGCCCTTCGGTTGTCAGCTCGCCTTGCTGAGCGTTGGCCTGACTGACCATCCGGCCGTTCACTTTTGCGCCTGGTTCAATACTGATTTGGCTGTATGTGATATCGCCTTGCACATCGGCAGTATCGTGTAACTCGGCAGTGTCGGTCACAAAAACATTGCCAATAATTTTACCGCCGACAATCAAACGCTGTGCGTGAATATTGCCATGAACCGAGCCTGTCAAGCCAATCGCCACGCTGACCCCATCGCCTTGTGATCCGCGAATATCCCCTTTCACGCTGCCATCAATTCTCAGGCTTTGGGTCGCTACGATCTGGCCATGAATTTCGGTGGATTTTGCAATAATCGTTTCAAATGATTCATCATTTGAACGAACAATTTTCGACGACGGTTTTTTACCAAACATACGCGTGTCACCTCTGTTAATTTGGTCGAACAAAGCGCAGCGCAAAGCGATCGCTTGTCGTTTCCATTTTATTTGAGTGAAGCTCATGCGTATCGGCCGCGTTTCTCCAGGCATCAGATTTTGTATCGGCCTTGAAGCCCACCGCCACAAGCTCAGCGACTACCGCCTGCTCATCAATGCGATGCAGCGTCGACGTATCATTCAAGCCGGTGCCGGTTTTGGCCGCGTGATCCATTACAACCAAAAACCCACCGGGCTTGAGCGCATTAAAAATGGCTTGATTCATCTTTGCACGGTCAGTCGAAGTATTCACGATGTCGTGGTATGACAAGATCAGGGTTGCGCCATCCACCCGAGGTAGTTCTGCCGGAAACAAATCATCAAACGGACGCGCCAGAATTTGCAAATTTGGCTGCGG